>JBLHGH010000252.1:0-3024 GCA_047615425.1 Candidatus Latescibacterota bacterium | reverse complement strand
CATGATATTGTGTTAATTCATCCATCTACGGACTATGTTTTTGATGGAAATTCGAATGAACCGTATACCGAGAAGGCCTCAACTAATCCTTTAAGTGTTTATGGGAAATCGAAATTAAAGGGTGAAAAAAACATTGAAATTAGCGGATGTAACTATTTTATAATCAGAACATCGTGGCTGTATTCTGAGCATAAAAATAATTTTTTAAAGACTGTGAATCATTATGCCAAACAAGGAAAGGACATGACCATTACCACTGACCAAACCGGATCACCAACGAACGCGAATGATTTAGCTGAAGCAATTCTACACATTATTAGCAGTGACAGTAGGCGATTTGGGCTGTATCACTTCAGCAATAAAGGGCAAGCTACTTGGTTTTATTTTGCTCAAAGAATTTTAGAATATTCAAACCAAATAGGCGCCATAAAACTTGCAAAAACTGAGCATTACCGTACTTTTGCAGCAAGACCAAAATACAGTGTACTCAACACAACTTTGTTTGAAGACACATTCAAATTTGAAATAAAAGGTTGGGAGCAATCTTTAAAATTACTATTAAACAAATCAAACAGCAAAAAATAAATACTATGTCAACAAACAGTAATGATGAAATAGACTTAGGGTTAATTTTCAGAAAAATACAGGAAATCTATCATAGCATGCTGGTGGTGGCATATCACGGAGTTCGATTTGCCGCAAAACACTGGATTATATTGGCAGTGTTAATTATAGGCGGTAGCGTTTTAGGGCATTTCTGGCAGAAAAATCAAAAGGTAGACAGGGCTACAACGCTTATTGTTCAGAATAACTTTGGAAGTTCTAGTTATGTGTATAATGCAATCCAACAATTGAACGGCAAGATGAATTCTAAAGATGATTTCTTCTTAAATAAGATTGGATTTAATTCGACAAAACCAGAGATTTCCAAGTTAGAGATTGAACCAATCGTAAACATCATGGAATTGCTAGACAAGAATGAGACTAGCGATCGTAATCTAGAGCAATATCTCTCACAGAGTGATTTTCAGGAAGATCTTTTGCTTTCCGAGGTTTTCTTTACGGAATATAGATATCATAAGCTTCATGTGACTGTTAGCTCAGATGGAAATCAAGAATCGGTGAACAAAGTTATCGCTTATTTAAATTCTAATGAGATTTTCCTAAAGAATAAGGAAATTGTAATTAATGAAACCAAGCTTCGTATCTCAAGGAACGACACGAGTATAGCGAACATTGATGGTATTTTTGATGAATATGCAAACAAGACAAAGCAACCAATTGCAAACCCAGCACAGGTTTACTTCAGGTCGCAAGAAAACAACAATTTGCACCAGCTAATTATGACGAAGAACGATCTCATTATAGAGAATGAGAAACTAAAGCAAGAGCTTGTCAAATATGATAATATTGTGACCGTAATGAGCGAGCCAAACCTGAACTCTGTTTATACAACATGGTCGAAAAAGCGTCTATTACTGCCGTTTTTCCTGATTTTCTTTTTCTGTTTGTTTCATTTTACAAAAGGATTATATAAACAAGGAAAAAAATATGCTGAACTGGAAGAAGCCAGGAAGGGATAAGATTTACATGTTTGAAGATTCGCTTCAGGACTGGATATAAAGGTAGTTTTATCCACCTTTTTTTCATAAAAATGTTTAGAAAACGACAAATTTTTGGCGCAACCGAACCACATATCAACGATTAAGGAGTCCATTTCTGTATGGAAGATTATCTCTTCTTTGGTTTTTCTGGGCATCTTTTTTATTCCGTTTAGTTCCTGGAAAGGGCTATCCACCTTAGGAGAGTATGCGCGTGAGGGCTGTTTTGTTTTCTTTTTGCTCGCCTTTTTGTTTATGGGCTTTGGGTCTTTTTTTGGCTTAAAAATAAAGGTTCCATATCGCAATTTGCTCTTTCAGGTAATGGGCATACTTTTCCTGTGGTTTTTCTTAAGCACCTTACTTAACGCACCAGCGATTAAGGGTTATTTTTTCAAAGGGATTTCTGGCCCCATGCGATTTGTTAGGCAATATGCCGTAGTAATAATATCAGGTATTGTTTTTCTTCTAACCTATTACAATGTCTTTAGGCGATATGACAGTCTAGCACTTTTTTATAAGGTTCGTAGTGTCTTTTTCTATAGCATGATTATGGTAACCTCCTATGGTTTGTTAGAGATTTTAATATTAAATTTCGGACAGACCTATCTTTATAAAGTTCTTTGGCTGTACAACTTTTTTCCTTTTACTGAGGTCTATTTGTACTATGGTGTAAATCGAATTGCCTCTGTAACCTTCGAAGCGCCTGCCCTCGCGACATACCTGTTTACAGTGTCGGGGTGGATGTTTAGTTATGCTATTACAAGTAAGGGCTTAAAAAGATTTATTCCCGCTTTGGCAACAATTGTCTTGGCAGTTTTTTCTGATTCTAGGGCAGGATTGGCAATTATTTTTATTCAAATGGTTGTCTTTGGAATTCTACTAATTAAAAAACGAAAGCATCATCAGTTACTCATAAAAATACTAGGGCTTAGCTTTATTCTTGTTACTGGAATCGCCGTTGTAAAAGGAAAACAAATAGGACAGTATATTGTAGAAAAAGCAACATCTTTTGATGTTCGAGACACAAAGCATAGTATTTCAAATAGATCGCGATTTGGAATACAATATGCGAGTATGGAGGTCTTTAAGGAAAACCCCGTGACAGGTGTTGGCTATGGGATGCAAGCCTATGAAGGGCGTAAAAAATATCCCAATTGGGCAACTATAAATAATTGGGAGTTTAGACTAAAATACCTCAACGAATCGAATCCAAGATTCCCGCCTGGCTATAATATATACATTCGAATGCTCGCTGAAACGGGGATTATTGGCTTATTTATTTTCGTAGCATTTCTTGCGCTCATTTTGGGAACTGTATTTTCTATTATTAAAAAGAACGACAAGCGTTACTTACTTGCTCTGGTTGTCTGTATTTCGATGATTGGATTTTATTTTGACTGGTTTAAGGTGGATACAATTCGCG
>JBLHGH010000251.1:0-3053 GCA_047615425.1 Candidatus Latescibacterota bacterium | reverse complement strand
GCTTTTGTGAAAGCAGGGCTTTGTTGTCAATTTATATCTATAATAGTTTGATTAACACATTACAAGAATAAGATGTGGTTCAGCAAATAGAAAAACATAGCTGCTTTAGGAGCTATGTTTTTTAAACGAGGTTACTGCCCAAAACGCTCCGCTACTGCAGGTTTGTTGTCAATAATACTTTCTATGAGTTCGATAACCTCTGGGGTTAATTTTTTAAGTGCATTCATCGCACTTAAGTTGTCATCTAACTGAGAGAATCGAGAAGCACCTAAAATAACAGTACTGACGTTCGGATTCTTTAAGCACCATGCTATTGATAAATGCGTTAGGCTGATGCTTAACTCATTTGAGAGAGTGGTTAATTTCCGAATTTTTTCGAGTTTTTTCTTGCCTTCTTCACCAGTCCATAAATCGCGTAACCATTCATAGCCTGGAAGCGTTAAGCGACTGTCATCTGGAATGCCGTCGTTATACTTACCCGTTAACAATCCACTGGCCAATGGCGACCAGATTGTAGTGCCCATGCCATATTGTTCATAAAGCGGATTAAACTCATCTTCAACTTTATCACGGTGCAATAGATTATATTGAGGTTGCTCCATAGTCGGTGGCGTTAAGTGTTCTTGCCGAGCAATGGCGTGCGCTTGTGTAATCTGCTGTGCTGACCACTCTGAAGTACCCCAGTACATCACTTTACCTTGCTGGACTAGGTTGTGCATGGCACGCACAGTTTCTTCAATGGGGGTATCAATATCGGGGCGGTGACAAAAATACAAATCTAAATAGTCGACACGTAAGCGTTTAAGCGCAGCATCACATGCATCACGCACGTGTTTAGCACTTAAGCCTATTTGCATTTTCTGGTTGCCGCCCCAAAATACTTTTGAGGAAACGGCATAGGTATCTCGTGCTAAACCTAAGCCCAAAATTGCACCGCCCATAATTTTTTCTGAGACTCCAGCTTCATAGCCTTCGGCATTATCAAAGAAGTTAATCCCCCCATCGTAAGCGGTCTTTAATAATTTCTTCGCATCTTTAATGTCAACTTGCTTTCCAAAAGTAACCCAAGAACCCAACGACAAAGCAGAAACTTTTAAGCCTGCTTTACCTAAACGACGATATTCCATTTTCAATTCCTCACGTTTATATTATTACCAAGGTAATAGCAGCCTTCCTTGATTTGTCACAGTTAAGCAATAAGTTTTAATCTATCTTCTAATTTATAGCGACAACTGCGCTGTCCAATTGCTCTGAAGTTATTAACTAACTGTTTTTCTGGGCGCATACCGAGTATCACCGAGTTAACTTCATCGTAAGGAATAAACCCATACATTAAAAGCCTCAATTCTTGCCTAAAATCCTCGGCGCCTTTGAAGGAAAGCCAGACCAGGCAAAAGGGTGAATGGATTTAAACAGAATTATTCTTTTCTAGTTACCCTGTGGCCATCTGATCAAGACCTAAACATAGTAATCCGTTGGTAGAATATTGGGCTAAACTATCTTTAGTATTTTTTTTCGTGAGTTCTGTTAGGTAGGAAAAAACTTCTCATAAGCTCGAATACCATGTGCCCACGAAAAACAATCAACAAAACAAATATACAACAGAGTGCTCAGTAAGTGCTCAGGTTCAAGTTCTTCCAAATTTCTTTAATAGGAAGCCATAAAATATATTTTTTACTAGTCCTTTTTTCATTCAAGGCTGCCGGAGATTTTGGGCTAAATTCAAGGTTTGTTAATAAATCGGTGTCACAGTTTTTATTTTGCAAATAATTCAGTTTCAATGTTTTTGAATGCCTTAAATTCTAGCGAATTCCCCGATGGGTCTGAGAAAAACATGGTGCCTTGTTCACCAGGTTCACCCTCAAAGCGAATATAGGGTTCGATAATAAATCCATCGATAAATCCTTTGACGCGATCAGCTAACGAATTCCAATCTTTAAAATTTAAAACTACACCAAAGTGAGGTACGGGCACTCCATGTCCATCAACTGCGTTGTTAATGGCATTAACCTTGCCATCTTTACCTAGAGTTTTATTACAATGCGTCACCATCTGATGGCCGAACATATTCCAATCAATCCAATCTTCTGAACTACGACCTTCGGGGAAGTCCATCTTATTGCCGTAGAAGTCTCTTGCTTCTTCAATATCCCTTACTTGAATCGCTAAATGGAATGGAGTTAAAGTCATTTTAGTTCCTTATTTCAAAAAGTATGAGAAGTATAATAGGCCTATCCCCCTACATCAATTCTCAGAATTCGATCCAGAAAATATCTTTTTTCCGATTATTTACAGCCATTTTTATAGACACCCTTACAAAAATTTTAATTTAGTCCACTTTTCTTCAAAACTGCAGAGGGTTGTGGACTCAATTTAAGTTTGAATCTGCCGCTGCTAGAAAGTGGGTGTTAAAGTTATTGTCTATAAGCAAAAAACTGTTAATCCTACCCAATGAAATTTTTTTAAAATCCATTACACTGTAGTGATCAATAACATAGTGAGTAATCATGCTTGGAGAAAAATTTAGCAACCTACTAAAACATTGGGAATTCGACTATGTTCATCAAAGCCATTTAGTAAAGGAGCCACTTGCTCTGGAAGCAGAAGATGTCGTTAGGCTGAAAGCATTGGCAGAAGCTTTTGGTATTTCAAAAGATGAAGTCGCTGCAGGACTGATGAACCAGGCTCTAAACACGCTCGAAGAACAAATGCCCTATGTTCCTGGAAGCAAAGTGATCCGAGTCGAAGAAGGGGAAGAGATTTTCGAAGATATTGGCCCAATGCCCCGCTATCGTGCGGCTATAAAACGGTTAACTGCAGGGGAATAAACTCATCTGCGTTGCCGTCAACGCAGTGTTCTCAAGTTAATTATTATTTCCTGGTGAAATAGCTTTGGCATCGATATTTTTTAAGTTTCAATCTAGGTCAAAATTTTTCGCATCCTTGAAAGAAAGCAGGTCTGGGTATAAATGCTTTTACCTCGCAGCCTCTAACCAAGATCAGAACATAGCAATCCAACAGCCAATTATCTGGCCCCTGTGTCAGAATAGTTT
>JBLHGH010000250.1:0-3059 GCA_047615425.1 Candidatus Latescibacterota bacterium | reverse complement strand
TGCGTGATATCTATATCGGAATCATATATATTATAATACCCAACATCAATACCAAAACCGTTTCCTTGATTTCCAATACCAACAAGATTATTATTGGCGTAAAGTGTTCCTTGTCTAAAAGACATCGTAAACGCCTTTTGCATAAATGGAATATATCCATTACCCGAAGTACGTTCAATATCGACGTACCACAATTCATAAGAGTTTATTAATTCTCCCAGTGTAATTGTTTGTACAGGATCTGTATATGGATCTTCATCTATTATTACTTCTGTGTAACATGAGGTAAACAACATGGCTAGCATGCTGAATCCTGCAACTAATTTGATTGTTTTCATAATTCCTGTTTTTACAATTAATGTTTAGCAAATTTCAAAAGGCGTGCCAAAAATATAACGTTTTGTTTATCAAGTATTTACGTTCGATTTTATTTACGTATTTTTGAATCTACGAAATATATTATATGACTAACAGACTTAAATTTGCTGTTTTTGGTGGGGGAAGTTGGGCCACTGCTATTGTTAAAATGCTTTGCGAGAATCTAGATGAAGTAGGTTGGTATATGCGAAGTGTTTACGCTACTGAACATTTAAAAAAGGAACAACACAATCCAAATTACCTCAGCTCAGTTGAGTTTGATACTTCAAAACTGAAGTTGAGCAATGACATCAATGAAATGGTTGCCTATGCAGACTATCTCATTTTTGTTATTCCCTCCGCATTTGTTTATACAGAATTGGAAAAAGTAACCGAATCACTAGACGGAAAAATAATGTTTTCGGCTATTAAAGGTATTGTGCCTGAATCCAGCCTTATCGTTGGCGATCATTTCTTTACGCACCACAACATACCTTTTAAAGATATTGGGGTTATTACAGGGCCCTGTCACGCTGAGGAGGTAGCGCTTGAAAGACTTTCCTATCTAACTATTGCCTGTGCTGATCAAGAGAAAGCACAAATTATCGCAGATAATCTTTCCTGTGATTATATTAAATGCACTACAAGTGATGATGTTATTGGAACAGAATACGCCGCTATGCTTAAAAACATATATGCCCTCGCCGCGGGTATAGCGCACGGTCTTGGTTATGGAGATAATTTCCAGAGCGTATTGATGAGTAATGCCATTAGAGAAATGAAACGCTATGTGAAAAAAGTGCATAAAATGAAGCGTGACATTAATGATTCTGCTTATTTAGGTGACTTGCTGGTTACTGGCTATTCTGTATTTAGTCGAAATAGAATGTTTGGAAACATGATTGGCAAAGGTTATACGGTAAAAAGTGCCCAAATGGAAATGAGTATGGTTGCTGAAGGCTATTACGCTACTAAAAGCGCCTATGAACTCAATTTAGCTAAGGGAAAAAAGAAAGCCAAAACACCAATCATTAATGCTGTTTATGAGGTTCTTTATCAGAATAAGGACCCTAAGGCGGTTTTCAAGAAATTGACCGATAAGCTCGATTAAAAATCCGTATAATTCAAAGGAAAGTAAAGCACTTGCTTCGCAATAAGCGGCCTGTTTTTATTTGGCAACAACGCCTTTGGCATCTAAAACAGCAATAGCCTTCGTGTTTTTTTCTGAAATCTGATTCGCATCAAAAACAAAGCGCTTATCGTGTAATTTATCCTCGGAAAAATACGTAACCATGTATTCATTTGTGAAGCTAAGCACTTCCTCTAAAATGAATTCAATTTTTTTCGCAGTTTGAGGCTTCATACTTCCTAAATTGTAACGTAGGGTGGATGTTTTGCGATCTTCACTTTTTCCTCTTGTAACAATCAAAACTGTCTCGATTGCTTCAGAAGCATTATTAACTAGATACACATTCCAGCTTTTGGCCAAGAACTCATCGTCCCATTCCTGTAAGGCCACTACTTGGACGTGTTCAGCAATATGAAAATTGATGTCTTTCTTCATACAACAAGTAATAGGCTAAAAATATTAATAGGAACTTTTAAACTGCTCAAGGAAACGCAAGTCATTTTCACTTAACAAACGGATATCTGGGATTTGATGCAAAAGCAACGCAATACGATCAATCCCCATTCCGAAGGCAAAACCAGAATATTCGGTCGAGTCAATACCACAATTTTCTAATACATTTGGATCTACCATACCACAGCCCATAATCTCTAGCCAGCCTGTGCCTTTGGTCATTTTATAGTCAGTTTCTGTTTCCAGTCCCCAATACACATCAACCTCAGCGCTCGGCTCTGTAAAAGGAAAATAAGACGGTCTGAGTCTAATTTTAGACTTCCCAAACAATTCCGTCGTAAAATACTGCAAAGTCTGTTTTAAGTCGGCAAAACTAACG
The DNA here is from genome assembly GCA_047615425.1 of Candidatus Latescibacterota bacterium. GTDB lineage: Bacteria > Bacteroidota > Bacteroidia > Flavobacteriales > Flavobacteriaceae > Patiriisocius. The sequence continues at coordinate 741 of JBLHGH010000250.1, read as the reverse complement.
CCCTTGTCCACATACAATCCTTCTACCTGATGGAAAAAGCAATGTGAACGTGCCGAAATCGCCTCATTTCTATAGACTCTTCCCGGTGAAATTGTTCTAATAGGCGGTTTGTTATTTTCCATATAACGCACCTGTACAGATGAAGTATGCGTACGCAACAAAACATCTGGGTTCGTTTCAATAAAAAACGTGTCCTGCATATCCCGTGCTGGATGATATTCGGGTAAATTCAAGGCGGTGAAGTTATGCCAGTCATCTTCAATTTCTGGTCCTTCAGAAACATTAAACCCTATGCGCGAAAAGATATCAATTATCTTGTTTTTTACTATAGAAATAGGATGTCTAGATCCCAATTCTATAGGTTCTCCAGGGCGCGATAAATCCCCGTAAACACCAGTGCTTTCTTCACTTTTATCTAAAGCAGCCTTCAGATTATTTACTTTTTCTTGAGCCGCGGTTTTAAGCAGATTGATAGTTTGTCCGAAGTCCTTTTTTTGGTCATTCGGCACCTCTTTAAAGGCTGCGAAAAAGTTATTCAATAAGCCTTTCTTGCCTAGATACTTAATACGGAAAGCCTCCACCTCTTCTAACTTCGTAGTTTTAAAGGCTTCAACTTCGGTGATATGCTTCTTAATTTCTTCTATCATCACTAGCGTGTTCTGTGCGCGAAATTACGAATTTTATTTCCTATTGAATTACTTCCTTTTCAAGAAAATACTGGACAATGGCTTCTTTCATCAA
>JBLHGH010000249.1:0-3063 GCA_047615425.1 Candidatus Latescibacterota bacterium | reverse complement strand
CATTGGTCGAAATATGGCGACCGCTATTATAATAAAGATACACAGGTGTTATACCAAAATCTACTGCTAGTGCCTCTCCGTGATTGTGTTCTTTGTACTTCCATTGCATATCATTCATACAAGAGCCGTGCACCATCAAAAGTATTTTTCCATTCACGTCGGGATATGCGGCTTCAATGCTTTTTCGATTCAACTGGAAAGATGTACCTTGATTTCTAAATTGCATATCAATCTTTAGAGGGTTGGCTGTTTTCTCTAAATGATCACCTATCAACCCATTTAAAACCGAGCGCAGTACTTCTCGTTCTTCTGTCGTCTTCATGTTTCCCATCACAGAAGCAAGTTTTCCTAAAGCTTTATCCGCACCCTTGCCTATTAACTTCGTGCTCCACCGTACGTTTTTATACGCTAAGCCAGCAATATCGGTAATAAGGTTTTGAACCGGTGTAGAAGGTAAAAAAGGCGGATGAACGATGCGACGGTGCATAGCCTCTACCAAGTCTGTTACTTCTAGCGTAGCATCTACGAGCAGGCGCGTGACGCCTTGTAGCTCAGAATCTTTTTGTTTTTTGTTTGGCATGAACCCCTTTTCAATAGATGGAAATTTCAGGTTTCAAAATTACAAGATTTTATTTTAGAAAAACTAAGGAGCTTGTATTTGTCGCATTATACCTGAGCTAATTATCCCCTTTTTTACAGAAACTGGAAACCTACTTGGCACCTTGTAAAAGAGAACGAATCGCTGCATTTGTTTCTGAAGAAGGCTATCTTTGCCACATGCAAGCCAAACTCTTATTAGTTACGCCACCCTTTACTCAATTGAACACAGCGTATCCGGCAACTGCCTACATTAAAGGTTTTCTAGAAGAAAAAGAAGTGTCTGTAGCGCATATGGATTTGAGTATTGAGTTATTCACTTCTATATTTACAAGCGATTTCTTGCATGCAGTTTTCAAAGAAGCCCAGAACTTAGGGAATCACGAGTACCCGCACATTCATAAAATGAGAGCGCAGTACATCTCAAGAGTGGATCTTGTTATTGGCTTTCTACAAAAACAGGATCTAGAAACAGCACATCGTATTTTAGGAGTAGGTTTTTTACCTATCGGTCATAGATTATCGAAGGTAAATACCGCAATAAAATGGGAAGCTGGAGACCTTGGGATTATTGATAAAGCAAAACACTTATCAACCTTATTCATTGAAGAAATAGGTGACTTTATTAAAGCAAATGTGGATGAGTTTTTTGCATTCACAAAATACGCTGAGCAAATAGGAACTTCAGCCAGTAGCTTTGATCAATTAGACGAGGTACTTCAATATCAACCTACGTTGATTGAGGATGAAATGTTCACGATTTTAGAAACACGAATTCAAAAACACAGTCCAGATTTAGTTTGTTTCACCATTCCATTCCCCGGAAATTTGTTTGCGGCCTTGCGTTGTTCTCAATTTATAAAGCAGTTTTTTCCAATGATTAAAATCGCATTTGGAGGTGGCTATTGCAACACAGAATTACGTTCTCTTGAAGACCCAAGGATTTTTGAGTTTATTGATTTCATTTCATTGGATGATGGTGAAGGACCTTTGCTTAAAATAGTAAAGTTTGTGGAAGGTAAGGTGGATGTAAATGAATTGGAAAGAACTTTTGTACTCGAAAACAATGAAGTTGTTTACAAGAATAAAATTCCAAATACTATTTACCATCATAAAAATTTACCAGCACCCAATTATTCTGGATTACCCTTTGAAAAATATGTGTCTTTCTTAGATGTTGTAAATCCTATGCACCGCATGTGGACCGATGAGCGATGGAACAAACTAACTATTTCTCACGGATGCTACTGGAAACAATGTTCGTTTTGTGATGTCAGCTTGGATTACATTGGGAATTACCAAAACACCACGGCCATTGATTTGGTAAACAAAATTGAGAAAATAATAAAGGACACAGGGATTACTGGTTTTCATTTTGTGGACGAAGCCGCTCCGCCAAAAATGCTGCGCGCTTTATCAGAACAATTAATAGAACGTAATCTCGACATCAGGTGGTGGACCAATATTAGGTTTGAAAAAACCTTTACTCCAGAACTGTGTGAAGTCTTGGCAAAATCAGGTTGCATTGCGGTCACTGGAGGTTTAGAAGTAGCCTCAGACCGACTGCTGGCTAAGATGAAGAAAGGAGTGGATATTGCACAAGTTACGAGAGTGACACATAATTTTTCTGAGCAAGGCATCTTGGTTCACGCGTATCTAATGTATGGGTTTCCCTCCGAAACAGAGCAAGAAACAATTGACTCCTTAGAAGTGGTGAGGCAGTTGTTTGAAAAGAACTGTATTCAGTCTGCATTCTGGCATCAATTTACAACCACGATTCACAGTCCCATAGGACAAAATCCACAAGATTTCGGGATACAAATTACAGGACCTGTTTTTGAAGGATTTGCTCAAAACGACTTATGGCATGAAGATCCAAACGGGGCAGATCACCCAAAGTACACCAATGGATTAAACCGTGCCTTGGATGGTTATTTGAATGCTCTTGGGTTTGAAAAAGAGCTACAAGATTGGTTTGATTTCCCGGTCTTACCTACTAGTCATTCAAAACACTTAATTGAAGATTTTTTATCTGAAATGGCTACTTAAAAGCCGCTTTATTCAATTTTCCCTTTAGAATCTAAGCTGCACTCCGCACACAATAAATAGAGGGTAAATTTATTTGACACCTACTAAGCCTGCCAATAAATTGTTCATTATATAAAGTAAGTTTTAAAAGCCCTAAGATACACAAGGATTTTATAGGTTTAGTAATTATCTAAAGAGGCTCGTACTTGATGCAAGATGCAAAGCAGGCTTCTTATGTACTCTGGTTTTTACGCAAACAAATGTCTCACAACGTCATGCACCTTGGCCACTTTCACGATTTGAATTTCGTAATTCATTTTTGGAAGTTTGCAGTATTTAGATATGACGATGGTTTCAAATCCTAGTTTTTCTGCTTCTAGAATACGTTGATCAACGCGGGGTACTGGGCGCACTTCTCCTGCCAGTCCTACCTCTGCA
>JBLHGH010000248.1:0-3066 GCA_047615425.1 Candidatus Latescibacterota bacterium | reverse complement strand
AACACCTTTAAATGAAGAAGAAAAGGAAGGTCTTAAAATAAAGTCTATTACTACTCAAGGAGAACTGGATGAATTTGAGCAATGGAACATTGAAAAAGCAGTCGAATGGACTATTCACACAAAATTCAAACCTGAAAAAATTTTAACGGAAAAGTTTGCAAAAGACTTACACAAAAGAATGTATGGCGATGTATGGAAATGGGCGGGCGAATATAGAAAGACCGAAAAAAACATTGGAATTCCGTGGACGCAAATCGGGATTGAATTGAAAAAATTATTGGACGACACTAAATATTGGATAGAAAACAAAACTTTTTCACCTGAAGAAATATCTATAAGATTTAAACATCGCATCGTATCCATTCATTGTTTTCCAAATGGAAATGGGAGACACTCTAGAATGATAGCTGATATTATTATGGAATCAATATTTGGGAATACCCTATTTTCCTGGCATCAATCAAATATGGTTAAAATTAACGAAACAAGAAATCAATATATAAAAGCCTTAAGAGAAGCTGATAATGGTGATTTCAAACAGTTAATTGAATTTGCAAAAAACTAATGGCAAGAACTGCACATAAACAACTAAATATTAACTTTATTTTCAGTTTAGTTTCTTCATATTTGTTCGTAAACAGACTAAATTTCAAGCTTAAGCCGTATATAATTTGTTGTTTGCGGAATTTCCACAAACACGTTAGCAACAAGGTCGTGTACACTAAATTTAAGATATAATCAATATAAAATAATGAGAAAAACTTTTTTTACAATAGCCTTGAATCTTTTTGTGAGCCTAGGTTTTGCACAACTAGATACAACAAGTACATATTACTTTGCCCATAGTCTAATAAGTCACCAAAAGACAACATCCAACCAGGCTAATATCCCTTATTGGTTAGCTGAGCTTGAAATGGCAGTGGGTAATACCTGTTTGACTAGTGGCCAGTTTGCACCAGGCCAAATGGGTTCTAGTGCCTTGCCTCCCGAACAAACATGGTCTTTTTATTATCCAAATAATAATCATGGCTCAGCGATGACCCCAGGCTCTTCCTACCCCGTTAATGCACATGATAATGTTGTGCTAACCTATATGAATTGGCAAATAATTTACGATTACGGAGAGCAAATAGGACAGAGACAGACCAATGAGGTTTCGCTAGCAACCGATAGTATTTCTGTGATTTTTAATTGGATGAAAAACAATGACCCGATGGCCAGTCTATATTTATATGAATGTTGGCCAAAAATTGAAACCAATTTTATTTTAGGAGGAAATAATTGGAATAGCAGTTCAGGGAATCCGCCAGATAGTGTTCAGTGGGCAACTTATCTTAACTACGCACTAAGTAAGTCTAATGATTTTTGGATTGACCTACAGGATAGTCTAATACGTGTAGGTAATTTTCCAAATTTGAAATTGATTCCATCATCATTAATTTGCTCAAAATTGTGGCAACAAGGTGGGGTTTTGGATGATTTTACTGCTACAGATATATTTGAAGACCAAGGTCCCCATGGTTTAGCCTCCTCCTATTTTTTAGCAGCAATGGTTGTTTATACAGCACAACATCGCCACGCTCCAACCAAGCCTTTTAATTCGCACCTTCAAATCGACCAGCGAATACTCAATAGGTTTGACACAATTGCGTCTTTTATACTTACAGAACTGTCTAACTTTAAATTCACTAACGGTAGCAGCAGGGTGTGGTTCGAGGAGCAAACCATGACAACTCCCAATTTTAAAGGTCTCAATAATTTAATTATCTACCCTAATCCAGCAAAAGATTACGTGATAGTAAATACCGGTGATTATTTTCAGAAAACCACATTCACTATATCTATTGTAAACGCTATAGGGCAAACATTTTTTGAGGTTTTAATGGACCAACAGGAATTAAAGATCGATTTAAACACCCTTGGAGGTTCTGGTATTTACTTTATAAGAATCCTTGATGATCAAGGGTCTTTAAAAGACATAAGAAAATTGATACTTGAGTAGTTCTGTTGAAAGTTTCTGAATAGGTGTTCTTAAAGGATGCCCAGTTGCCAATCCATTAGACCGCCCCGCTAATTAAAGCAAGGAGGGCCTTCTCCTTCAGCGAACACGTCTCACACCACCGCACCCTTCGACAAGCTCAGGAAAGGCCAAGCGGGTCTTCCGCCGTGGCGGAGCGGTTTCTGCCAAAAAGGGCGGACAGGCTTTCACTGCATACCTCACGATAAACTAGCTTGCGGCTTACTAGTGCTTCCCGGCATTAGTCCAGGCACACAGGAGACTTAGACTCCCTAGCTTTTCCTATTTCTAGGTATATTTGCCATTCAAGGCACACACACGGTGTCTATTGCATACCCTGCGGGATACGCACCATACACAAAACGTTAGGCAAGCATAAAAGACAATTAGATTGATATTAAGCAAGGAACACATAGAAACATTGAATAAGCTTGGCTATAATAGTAAAATAATTAATTCAATTTTAATTCTGAAACCTAAGTTTAACTGGATATCGGTAATTGGATTGGCATTGGCTGCTTTTGCTCTGTACGGCATAGTTTTTAGTAATAACAAACCAATAAGTCTACGCATTCAGGATTCCTACTTTTATGTCTTATTTGGTTCAACCTTATTGCTATTTATATTGAACATAGTCAAGGACACGGTAAATAAAATAGAAATATCCAGTTCATCAGTCAAAGTTAAATGGCATAGTTGGAACGCTAAATCTTTATCAATTGATACTTCTGAAATAATCGAAGTGGTATTAGAGAAAAAGAAAAATGGGTATGGTGGCATTTATTTAATATTAGATGATGAGAAGCGAATACGAATTATAAGTTTAGGCAAAATTCAAGAAAAGAATAATCTTGTTGTCGGACAACTCTTAAACGAATTAAGAAAACTAATAAAAACGACTAGCTAATCGAGTAGATCGCCCTGCTAATTAAAGCAGGGAGGGCCTTCTCCTTCGGCGAACACGTCTCACACCACCCTACCCTTCGACAAGCTCAGGAAAGGCCAAGCGGGTCTTTCGCCTCACGTAGAGACCTAAATCTAGATAAGCC
>JBLHGH010000247.1:0-3069 GCA_047615425.1 Candidatus Latescibacterota bacterium | reverse complement strand
TTAGTTTTATTCTATTACTAATCTAAAAGCTCCTAGGGCCACTTCGTAGACCGCAGGATCCACATCCGTTGGGTCTGAGGCCGTGAACGTAAATGTGCCTTCTAATTGACCCGTAATTAAATCTATTGCAGTTAGAATCAATTCTCCAGGGTTTGATGTGAAGGTAGTAGCGCCACCAACATCAGGTCGATAAGACCCTACAACTTCATCTCCATCTGAAGTATTCTCACTCATTGCGTAAGTTCCTACTATCAATGTTGAAGGAAAAAGTAGCTCTACCTGCTCCGTTCCAGAGGTAGCTGAGATCAAAATCACGTTGTTACCTTCCACGATGGTTTCAACCGCAGTTACATTTAACAATGGATTAAAGAAAACATTATCAATCTCACAAGTGAATGGGGTATTTGGATTCAATGGGTCTGGTTCGTAATTCACAGTAAACTCACCCATGGATACTTCTACAACCGCTGGATCGGTGTTTAGAGGATCTGTTCCAGTAAATTGGAAACTCGCCGTTAAAACACCTGTAACTGTATTAAACTCTGTAATGTTTATACTTCCAGGATTCGATGTTAAATTCTCCCCTCCTGTATTACTATTGTACAAACCAATCAATTCTGTACCATTAGATATTTGAACCATTTCATAATTTCCAACGCCTAAAAGCTCTGGAACATCAACACGGATCTTAGCGCCTACACTGTTAATGGCAATGATTCGTATCAATGGAGTATCAGCAATTACAACTCGGGACACACTTAGGGAATCAACCAAAAAGAATACGTCATTTACCTTAGCCGAAAAGCTATCTATTGGATCAGGGTCTGGATCATCACCACCGTCTCCTGTATCTGTATTTTCATAAGGAATCTGATTAAAGACTCCAGATTCTATTGAAATTGTTTGAATAACAGGTAGTCCATCTGCTCCAATGATTGGGTTTCCTTGTACATCAAGTCCTGGACGAACGGCAATAAAACTAAATGTGCCAGAAATAGTCATTGCGCTTGTGTCATAGGCTGTAATCGTCATTTGACCAGATCCGCCTAATACTAATTGTGAAATATATGGGTTCGCACCATCATTAAACAATGTAAATACTGCAGCATTTTGAGTCCCTCCTGTATTACCTGCGCCAATATCAAACGCGCCAACACCAATGTTCTCAGCTGCAAGTGTTAATATATTCCCTGAAAGATTCACGGCAGTTAATACCATAAAACCATTTTGATCAATAACAGCTGTACCATTTGAAGTCACATAGTTAATCCCATCAACTTGCGCTCGAAGTTCACCCAATTCTATTTCCAAAGGATTGTCTTGCATAGGAAATTCTCCCTCCAATGGTTCATTGTCACAAGACATGAGTCCGAGGGTAATAAAGGCGAGTAAAAGTCCTTTAAAAAGTAGCTTAATAGTCATAAGTAGTAGATTTGCTTTGGTAATAAACGCAAACATAAAGAAAAATTGTATACTATTTAATTATTTCTTGGTACCCGCAATAGTAAAATCGCACCAATAACAAAAAACAATATAAAAAATAGGATGGCATAGCGAATACTTCCTGTTAGCTGCGCAATGTAACCATAACTAGACATTCCAATTACAATCCCAATCTTTTCTGAAACATCATAAAAACTAAAATACGAGGTCGTGTCTACCGCATTTTCCGGAATAAATTTAGAATAGGTAGAACGTGATAAAGACTGAATCCCTCCCATAACAAGACCTACCACTGCGGCTGTTACGTAAAATTGTTCAGGAGAGGTAATTGTATAAGCATACATACAGATCGCAATCCATATAATGTTGAGGACAATAAGCGTGTTAATATTTCCGAAGCGAGCCGATGAACGCGAAGTCAGGAATGCGCCAAGCACCGCTACTAATTGAATTAATAAAATACTGACGATCAACCCTGAGGTTGGATTGGTTTCACCCCACTCCAGCTCTTCGATACCAAAATAAGTTGCTACCAACATAATGGTTTGTACTGCCATACTATAAACGAAAAATGCTCCCAAATAACGCCTCAGCTGCATGTTTTCTTTAATCTGTTGCCAAATGAGTTTTAACTCCTTGAAACCATTAAATAAAACGTTTCGACTCATTTTTTTCTGCTCATTTCCCTTCGGAAGGTGAAAATAAGAGTACTGACTAAAAACTATCCACCAAATACCGGTAAGAACAAACGACAAACGCGTTGGGAGTCCTTCATCTTCAAATCCGAAAGTCTCGTAGCCTAGAATCATTGCAAGGCATAGCAATAACAAAATAACGCTTCCAATATAGCCCAATGAATAGCCTTTGGCGCTAATCTTATCCTGTTGTCCTGGAAAGGCAATATCTGGTAAATACGAATTATAAAATACCAAGCTCGCCCAAAAACCTATCAAGGCAAGGAAGTAACATAATAGTCCAAACCATAAATGTTCCATTGAAAACCAAAATAGCCCTATGCAACTAAGCGCACCTAAGTAACAGAAGAACTTCATGAATACTTTTTTGTTCCCTACATAATCGGCAATTCCGCTTAGCAGCGGAATCAAGATAGAAACAACCAAAAATGCGGCGGCAGTAACATAGCTTATTAACGTATCGTTATTCCAATCTGTTCCGATAAAACGTACCGTATCATCAAGGATAGCACCATTTTCATCCTTTACCAAGGTGAGGGCGCCATAGAATATTGGAAAAACTGCCGAGGCAATTACAAGGCTATATACAGAATTTGCCCAATCATAAAAAGCCCAAGCATTGAGTAGCTTCTTACTTCCTTTTACTAATGGTTCTCGCATATCTAATAGTTTCAAGTTGGTTCGAAAAGAATCCCGCCTAAGCTGGATTCTAATGTTCTAAAATATTTAGTGACGATATTATTTTTTGAAAGAGGTCACACCGTATTTACGAGCCTCCATTTTTGCACCTGGTGCCCAGGCAGTAATATTATTGATTCGTGTATCGCTTGAAGGGTGTGTGCTTAAAAACTCTATAGGAGCTCCACCTCCAGATTCTTTCATGCGACGCCATAACTTAGCTGCAGCAATTGGATCGTATCCAGCAATTGCC
>JBLHGH010000246.1:0-3069 GCA_047615425.1 Candidatus Latescibacterota bacterium | reverse complement strand
GTTTGTAGCAGATCTGCGCCAACTTATTATTGATAAATCTAAGAGTGTTAATGGAATGGTTGCTTTGCATGCCGAGCGCGAAGTTAAACGGGGGGTAAATAGAGTTCCACATAGATTATATAAAGAGCCATATAGAAAGAAAAAACGTCGTGCGTATGGTATGGGGCCACAACCAGTACAGCCTACTAAGAATTATGATTTAACAATAGGTAGCGAAGGTATTATTTCATGGCTTGTTTCAGATCTATGCATAGAATTTCCAAAAAAGTTCTTTTCTCATCCTAGCCCTGACCAGATTCGAAATAAAAAAATAAGGATGTTTATTTTGGTTACAGATCTTATTGGTAGTGGCAATCGAGCTAGTGAGTACCTCGAATCAGCATGGCGTGTTGCTAGTATCAGAAGTTGGAAATCTCTAAAATATATATCGTTCGGTGTAATAGCTTATTCAGGTACAACTCTGGGAGTTAGAAGTGTAAAGCATCATAAATCTAAACCTACACTTGATCTTGTTATTCCATGCCCAACTATAGATTCAGAATTTGGGAAAGAAACAGCGATACGAATTAACTCACTGTGTGTTTATTATGATCCTATGGATCATGACCCTATTGAATCTCTAGGTTATAAAGGAAGTGGTGCGCTGATTGCATTTTCACATAGTTGCCCAAATAATATGCCTCGAATATTACATAAGCCTAGAAAAAACAAATGGAAGCCTATTTTTCCTAAACGGAGAACATCAGCAACACGATACATTTTCGGAGAAAAAGATAATCCTAATGAATTAAAAAAGAGACTTGATCGACTGCAAGAAACGAGATTATCAAAAGGGTATTGGATTAGTAAAGTCAGTAAAGAAGGACAGAAAATACTTATTTTATTGGCTGCATTGAGAAGAGGGCCGAGATTTAGTGAGGTGGTAGCTCGAAAAACAGGGCTTACAATACCAGAAATAGAAATTATCTTAGATAAGGTGAGAGAATGGGGCTGGGTAACCGACGGACTATATTTGACGGAAGTTGGGAAAGGGCAATTATCTCATGCAAGAAAAATAACTGATTCAGATATTACAATTGGAAACATAAAGAATGAAACGTACTTTCCTAAATTGCTGAGGGCACCACGAATTGCATCTAGTTAATGTTGGCCTAACTAGCCAACTACAGCGTACTTACTTAAGTTGGGTACGGTTGTGGGGAGCAGATTACTGCTACTTCTTGTTTGAGCGGGTGCTTGCGCTAAGGTCTGTCACGCTGTGCGCGTGGCGGGGTCTTGCGGCAAACCGTGACAGATCTCACCTAAAGGTGTCAAAGTAGATGTGTAGTTGGTGTCCTCAGCAATTTAGGAAAGATGGATTAGCTAATAATATTGATCCAAATATTATTGAACATGCCATTCAAAATGCTGAATTAGTTTCGGCTGTTAATCACAAGCTACCTCCAATATTCTCGTTGAGACATCTGTCTCATCTGGTGGGAGTTGATTATAATTTGCTACGTTCAGTTGTTGAGCGAAAAGGTATAGAACCTTACAAAGTATTTAGACTAAACAAAAAAACGAAAGGTTCACAGAAACGGGGGTTTAGAATAATTTGTATTCCGGATCCTTTCCTTATGCAAACACAAAGATGGATTGTTAAAAACATATTTGCATATGGTGAAGTCCATTCAGCAAGCTTCGCATACGCGGAAAAGTGTCGGGTTATTGATGCAGCAAACCTGCACTGCAAATGTCGCTGGATGTTGAAGCTTGATGTGCGCAATTTCTTTGAGTCATTTTCCGAAATTCCAGCTTACCGTATTTTTCGATCTTTTGGCTATCAGCCTCTAATATCACTTGAGTTATCCAGAATTTGCACAAGGCTAGGAGGACATACAAAAACACGCAGCCTTCCCATATGGTTATCGACTAAACAGACTAAGTATAGTGTTATCAATAAATATTCTAATAGAAGGATGGGGCACTTTCCTCAGGGAGCACCAACAAGCCCAATGCTGTCAAATTTGGCAATGAAGGAATTTGACAGGAAGGTGGCAGATCTAGCAAAGAATAATGGACTTGTTTATTCTCGTTATGCCGATGACCTGTGTCTATCTACAATTAATGATAACTTCAGTCGTAAGAAAGCAAAAAATGTAATAGTTTCTATCTATAAGCAGATGGGGGAAATTGGTTTATCGCCAAACATTACAAAAACGCAGATTATACCGCCAGGCGCTAGAAAAATAGTTTTGGGCTTGCTTGTAGATGGTGACGTTCCGAAATTATCACGTGAATTTCGTTCGAAGCTTCGCATGCATTTTTTCTATATGAATCGTGCTGATATCGGGCCGGTGTTGCATGCTAAAAATAGAGGATTTGACTCTGTAATGGGCTTAAAAAACCATATTGAAGGTTTAATAGCATACTCTAGACAGATTGATCCAATATATGCTTCCTCATGTATTGCGCAGATGAAGAGTATAGACTGGCCATTGTGACAATATACATACACGAGCTAACAAATAGCTCCAGCGGATAATTTAAAGCGTCACTTTAAATTACCGCTGAGCAAGGCGTTATAAGTCTCAGCCTTCCCAAGTCATTAACCTTCGCCCATAGCTGCTAATATCAGATAGCAATCACTATGCCCACTAGATAAATAAGTTTCGATATAACTTTTAAAATCTACAATTATTAGTATATAGTACTTGTATGCAAAGTTTTTAATAAAGTTGGTTTACTATGAGTTCAAGTGAAGATAAAGAACCTGATGCTATCCAAATCCCAAAGTTTAGAAGAAATACAATAGATGGTATTCAAGTTCCTCCTACATTTACGGAGTGTGATAGTTATGGAAAAATGCCATATGAATTTGTAAGAACTGTTAATGCTAAAAAGTTTGGTTTTAGTAGTACAGGGCTGTATTTACATTGGCATGATTTCCACCACAGATTTGATAGTGACTTTAAAGATAAAAAAGTATGGGCATGGTGTGCTTTAAAATTTAATAGGTCACTTGATGAACACGGTTCCTTGGTTTCGGAAAACGATATCCCTTTTTTCTGGAGCCCTTTAGCGTTAAAT
>JBLHGH010000245.1:0-3078 GCA_047615425.1 Candidatus Latescibacterota bacterium | reverse complement strand
GATTTGTGTAATCTTCGCATCTCTCATTAAGCGTTCTACGTGGTATTCTTTTACGTAACCATACCCGCCGTGAACCTGAACAGCTTCAACCGTTGTTTTCATCGCTACTTCACTAGCAAATACTTTAGCCATTGCACTAGCTTGGGTGTAATCTTTTCCTTCATCCTTTAAGGTTGCCGCTTTGTAAACCAACAAACGGGCAGCATCTATTTCTGTAGCCATATCTGCCAATTTAAAGGCAATAGCTTGGTGCTTGGAGATCTCTTTTCCAAAAGCTTGTCGCTCTTGAGAATATTTTACGGACAATTCAAAAGCTCCTTGGGCAATACCCAATGCTTGAGCAGCAATTCCAATTCGCCCACCAGATAAGGTTTGCATGGCAAACTTAAAACCAAAACCATCTTCCCCAATTCTATTTTCTTTAGGAACCTTTACGTCTTGAAACATTAAAGAATGTGTATCAGAACTTCTAATACCTAACTTGTCTTCTTTAGCACCAATAGTAAAACCCTCCATACCTTTTTCCATAATAAGCACGTTAATCCCTCTGTGCCCTTTTTCGGCATCTGTTTGGGCTATTACTAAGTGGAAGTCAGCTTTACCCCCATTGGTAATCCAATTCTTTGTACCAGTCACTAAGTAATGGTCGCCTTTATCAATAGCCACAGTACGTTGACTAGTAGCATCGCTACCCGCTTCCGGCTCACTTAAGGCAAAAGCACCCAACTTCTCACCTGAAGCTAATGGCTTTAAGTATTTTTCTTTTTGTTCTTCGTTTCCATATTTCTCCAAGCCCCAACAAACCAAAGAGTTATTTACACTCATGGCAACAGAGCAAGAATTGTCAATTTTAGAAAGCTCTTCGATGGCAATGCAGTAGCTGAGAGTATCCATTCCGCCGCCATTATACTTGGGATCAACCATCATACCCATAAAACCTAATTCGCCCATTTCTTTCAAAAGTGCTGTTGGGTGAGTCATGTGTGTATCTCGATCAATAACTCCAGGAAGGCATTGGCTCTGTGCAAAATTTCTAGCTGCTTGTTGTACGGCTAATTGTTCTTCGTTCAATTCAAAATTCATAGGAAAAAGTGTTCTAATTATAAGAGTTGCAAATTTAACCAATAATTCAATAAAATTGTTCGTTAATGCACTCACCTGTTCCCTATAGTGAACGGGTGAGGAAAGTGGCTAAAGCCAAGTGCTCAGTAATGCGATTCATCTAGAGAAAAAGTTTTAACTTCGAGCCATGATTATTTACAGTGTTACAGTCAAGATAGATATAGGTGCGCACGACGAATGGCTAAGCTGGATGAAGAACGAACACATTGCCGAAGTTTTGGCTACCGGAAAGTTCGTTAAACATAAGTTTCATAAGGTTTTAGTTGAGGATGAAAGTGATGGTATGACCTATAATGTGCAGTACTATGCAGAATCTATGAGTGATTATTTTGACTATAGAGAGGAAGATGCTCCGGCACTACAAACAAAGGGAATTGAGCGGTTCAAGGATAGGTTTGTGGCCTTCCGAACATTGCTGAAAGAGGTTGAATAATTCGTTAAACCGATTCATTTTTTGTAATTTAGAACTATGCGATTTAAGATATTTGAAACTGATAAACCTAGAAGATTTTCTTTTCATACGAGGTATTACAACGATAAGAAATTGCCTACGGTAGGGGAGTCAGGTGTTGAGAAGGGTAGCTTTTCCAAATTTAAAAGCAGCTATAAAACGAATATGTTCGAAAAGCAATATGCAGAAGCGGACAAGACTAGGAGATATTTGTTGTTTTCAATATTCTTCGGGCTCTTTACGGTATCACTTATAGCAATGGGTTACTATTGGTATGGTGCTATTCCAGGAGTTCCTTTTCTATTGATTGTATTGTTTTTATTAAAGAAAGCCTCTAACAAATAAGCATGTCAGATGTTATTCAATTGTTGCCAGATGCAATAGCCAATCAAATTGCAGCAGGGGAAGTTATTCAACGACCCGCAAGTATCGTTAAAGAGTTAATGGAGAATGCTGTTGATGCAAATGCTTCATCAGTCAAGTTAATTATTAAGAATGCAGGCCGAACTTTAGTACAAGTTATTGATGATGGTGACGGGATGTCCCCTACGGATGCCCGCATGAGTTTCCAAAAGCATGCTACCTCTAAAATAAAGAGCATAGACGATTTATTTGCTATAGTTACCAAGGGCTTTAGAGGAGAAGCCTTGGCTTCCATTGCGGCTATTGCTCAAGTAGAATTAAAATCAAAGCAAGAAGGTGAAACGGTAGGCACTCAAATTAATATTGAGGGTTCTGTTATTGAAAAGCAAGAACCTTGTCAAGCACCAAAAGGAACTTCTATTGCTGTTAAGAATGTCTTTTTTAATGTGCCCGCACGTCGCAATTTTTTGAAGAGCGACAATGTAGAAACGAAGCACATTATTGACGAGTTTTTTCGAATAGCCTTGCCACACCCTGAAGTGGCGTTTTCTCTAATTATTAATGATTATGAGACCTACCATGTGAAACCTGGTAACTTGAGACAGCGAATTGTGGCTTTGTTTGGCGACAATTATAATAATCGTGTGGTCCCTATTCAAGAAGAAACGGATGTGGTGAGTATTGGTGGATTTATCGGTAAACCAGACTCTGCAAAGAAAACAAGAGGAGAACAGTACATCTTTGTAAATAGAAGATTTATCAAGAGTAACTATTTGAATCACGCCATTTTTAAGGCTTATGAAGATGTGATGACTAAAGATAGGTTTCCATTCTTTGTGCTCTTTATGGACATTGACCCCGCTAAGATTGATATTAATGTACATCCTAGTAAGCACGAGATCAAGTTTGAAGAAGAACGCCTCATTTATACCTTTGTTAATGCAGCGGCTCGACATGGTCTAGCACAATATAGCGTAACGCCAACCTTAGATTTTGATCAAGAGGATGCGTTTAATCAAATGGGGACTTTTGGGCAGAAAGACAAGAACTTTGATTTGAATAAGTCAGCGATGAGTTTTTCAAAAACTGATTTTCCGTTTACAGCAAAAAATAAAAATCAATCAGGCGATAAGTCTAACCTA
>JBLHGH010000244.1:0-3135 GCA_047615425.1 Candidatus Latescibacterota bacterium | reverse complement strand
ATCAACTGGCAAAAGCCGACTTACTCATCATCGACGACTGGGGATTGGAGACCTTAACGCAAAGTCAGCGCAATGACCTATTGGAAATAATGGAAGATCGTCACGGCAGCAAGTCCACCCTCGTCACCAGTCAATTCCCAATGACCAAATGGCATAGCTATATCGGCGACGCGACACTGGCCGATGCCATCCTCGACCGGCTTCTTCACAACGCACACAAGCTACCGCTCAAAGGGGAATCGATGAGAAAAGCAATGAGTTCCTTGACTGAAGATGAACACTTGGTGTAAAAAGACGCTAGCCAATGTTTAGGGCTGGGAGGTGTTCATCTTCCGCCGGAATGGGTGTTCAGCTTCACCGGAATACGCAAATGTAATCAGAGTCGATTTGCGCGCTTTTTTGACGGTGGAGAGTGCTGACCATTTTAATAGGAAGTCACAAAATATAACCGTATCTTTTTCAGGGAACCACTCAAGTATTTGGGGGAAATAGTTCTTTAGTGTTGTGGTAATCTTATTCGTTAGATCCACCCGATCTTGAACCAGTTTCCGTCGGTTTTCAACATGCTGTGCCAGCGCTCGAATCTCTGGCGTATCTGGCATAATAACCCGTAATTTGTCCATATGGTTTTCAAGTATCTCTGTTTGTATCCTCGCATCACTCGGATCATCTTTAGCACCGCTGTGTGTAAAAGCGTCACGATACTTGGCGACGGTCGATGGGTTTATAGGGAACAACACAATATGCTTATACTGTGTTAATGCGTAAATCAAAGGACCTTTCTGCAGCTCACAGGCTACGGCAACAGGTTTGCTAGGGTAGCGATTCTTTAAATCCGCAGCCCAAGCATGAATGGATTTAGGCGAGCTAGAAATGACGGAGTACTGATAGTCCTTAGGACCTGTAGCTCTCTCACAAATATCGTGTTTCTTGTCAGCCCAATCAATACCAATCAGGGCAGAAAAATCGGCAATTTTTGGTTCTTTCATATAATAACTCCACGGTGTAAAGTGTTGCTTGGAATGTACTGAGATACTCGTTTCTCGCAGGTCTTATAGTAGTCGTCGGTGTAACGGCGGCCCCTGAGTATGCGTCTTGAAACGGAGTGACTTCTGCCAGTTCGAAGGTCTTGTTATGTACGTCGTATGTATGTTGCTCCATATTCGTAACTAGCAGAAGCATGTTCCACCTAGACTGATAAAGAATCAAGAATAAATAGAACGGAGTAACTATAAGTTGCTGCATCCGACACATACTGCGCCGCGTTTTTGTGCATTTCGCTGCGCTCCATTTTATGCACAAAAATCGCTCTGCAGCATGTGCGGCTGAGCAAGGCGTTAGGCAAATATTAGAATCGAGAAATGATTGTGAAAATTGAAGCTATTTCAAAAATTAAAATAAAGCTACAAGAAAGAATGCTTACTGAGCATGCATGTGAAAATGTTGAACTGAAACGAGATTGGTCGAAGGAGCATGGTGAAAAAATATCAATGCTATGTAATGGGCAGCCTGAAAATGACTGTTTTTTGGTTGTCGGTGTAGAGGACGATGGGACTCTAGCCGGCCATGATGATTCATGGTTGTCCTCAAAGCTAGAAGTGCTCTCACAGCATTGCAATCAATACCTTGATCCGTCTATAACGCTATTAGATATTACTACAGAAGATGTTGACGGAAGCAAAGTTATAATCTGCAAAGTTAAAAGCCCTGGAGTTGTCGTGAAGTGGAGGGGGAATGCGTTTTCTGGAAACGGCACAACCAAAAAAAAATTAGATCAGCAAGAAATACTTGAATTAAATTTGTCCCTTCCTGGGATAACAGACTTGTCGAAAAAAATCGTTGATTACAGTCCTTTAGAAAGCCTAGTGAAATCTTTTAGTGATATCCTAGCTGAGAAATATTCAAAGGTGATTCTAGAAAAGTATCGTTTGCACAACACAAAATGTGGGAAAATACTTTTTGGCGAGACCAAGTATCGTGTCGTTAAATATGATGATTGTGGTGATGTTCTTAGTAACGAAACTAGACTCGGATTATTCGGTCTACTTTCAGCTAGCACATACGATGAAGTCAGAACATATTATTCTCAGCATCTTTCAAATTCGGCTAGAATTAGTGACTCCTTGCTTCGGGAGGCAATTGGCAACTGTGTTGGACATGCCGCATATAAAGATAACGATGGAGAGATTATTCTTGAACTTCATCCTAGCCGTCTGATTGTCAGTAATTTGGCATTTACAGAGTATACTTCATTAGCAAACAAATGGTTTTCTTCTGCACACAAATCTCCCAACCCTTTTCTCATGGAGGTACTAAGGATTGCCAAGAAGGTAGATGAGCTAGGGCGAGGGAAAAAGAAATTGCTCTCAGAGTGTCTTTCTAACGGTTTTAATGCTCCAGTGGTATCAATATCTGAGGCCGGAAGATATAAAAGGTGGATGCTCCAAGTTACCTTTGAAGAGAGTGATGATAGGTTTATGAGTATTCAGCAATCTCTGTCAAAGCAATACTCAGGGCAGTTAGAAAAAACGCTTATTGCCTATGCATTAGTTCTTTGGCATCAAAAGCCATTTTCTGAAATAAAGCAATATTTCGATAATTACGAATCAAAAATTGCTGCTGAAATAATTAGCGATATTAAGGGGCCTGTATTTTTCTGGGAAGAGAGGGATAAGATTGTACTTCATCGTTGGGTGAAAATTCTTATAGAAGAAGGTAATTCCTCAAAAGAATTTACTCAGTATGAAGAAAATGAAATATACAAAAAATGTCAAACCTTACATAACCAATATCATGGAGGTCTAATTACACCAGCTGAATTCAGAGAGCTTGCTCACTTATCCAATTCAGGTTCCGACAAAAGTTTAACATCTAGAATTCTCAGTAAATGGTTAAAGGAAGGTAAAGTTACAAAGGAAAAGCGAGGTACATACAAGTTTACAGATCGGTCTATAATTGAAATAGAGAAGTCTGAACTCCTTAAGCTTATAAAAGCATTTTCTAATAAAGGTGAAGATAATGCCTAACAAATTTGTCCAGCCGACGTTTTGGTCTTCGCTCCTTTTTGTGCATGGCCTGCGGCCATCTTTGCACAAAAATCCACTACAACCAAAACGCAACTGACAAAGGCGTTAA
>JBLHGH010000243.1:0-3136 GCA_047615425.1 Candidatus Latescibacterota bacterium | reverse complement strand
AAAGCACCTTTGAAGAAGTGCTGCAAAAAACGAACATTTCCGAAGAAGAAATTGGAGTAATTGGAATTACAAACCAACGAGAGACCACTGTAGTTTGGGATAAAAAAACAGGGATTCCTATATATAACGCGATTGTGTGGCTTGATAATAGGACAAAATCTTATTGCAAAGAGTTAAAAGAAAAAGGCCACGAAGACTATGTGAAAAATAATACCGGCCTGGTCATTGACTCCTATTTCTCAGCTACCAAGCTCCATTGGATTTTAAACAATGTGGAAGGTGCAAAAGAAAAAGCCGAAGCAGGTCAACTCCTTTTTGGCACCATTGATTCGTGGTTAATCTATAAATTTACAGACGGTAAAAATCACGTTACAGATGTGACAAATGCATCTAGAACGATGCTATATAACTGTAAAGAACACTGCTGGGACACGCACTTGTTAGACATATTTAATATCCCAAAAAAGATGATGCCTAGCGTGCAGCCCTCTTGCTCACACTTTGGAGACATCACTCACAATACCACTACGATTCCTATTTATGGCGTGGCTGGAGATCAGCAAGCAGCACTTTTTGGTCAAGGTGGAACCGCGCCTGGAATTGCAAAAAACACCTATGGCACGGGTTGCTTTATGTTATTACATACGGGAGAAGAATTTATCACCTCAAAAAACGGATTGCTCACTACGATTGCTTGCAGCTTACCTAATCAAGCCCCTCAGTATGCCCTTGAAGGAAGCATTTTTGTGGGCGGTGCTTCTATTCAATGGCTCCGTGACCAACTGCAAATTATCAATACAGCACAAGAAACAGAAGCCATTTGCAAAAGCATTCCACCCCTAGAAGACGTGTATGTAGTGCCCGCTTTTGCTGGACTTGGAGCTCCTTATTGGGATTCTGAAGCAAAGGGAGCGATGTATGGTTTAACACTGGACACCGGCAAAAATGAAATTATAAAAGCGACTATTGAGGCCTTAGCATTTCAGACTAAAGACGTACTGGAAGCGATGCAGGAAGACGGAGATATGGAGCTCACAAAATTACAAGTAGACGGTGGCGCGAGCAATAACAGCTACTTGATGCAGTTTCAGGCAGATATGCTGAACGTGCCCGTGGACAAACCAGAAATGATTGAGGTAACCGCGTTAGGCGCTGCATTATTAGCAGGACTAAAAGCAGGAATCTGGAAAGAAACAGACTTACCAAACTTGAGAAAAACAGCAACCATCTACGTACCCAAAATGACTTCGGAAACGCGCCAACGGAAATACTTGGGATGGAAACAGGCTATCAAGCGCACCCTTACAACATAGAAAAATGAGCGAAAAACCCACCTTTTCTGTCTTGAATCGCAGGACACAATTAAAGCGT
This sequence comes from Candidatus Latescibacterota bacterium, assembly GCA_047615425.1. Classification (GTDB taxonomy): domain Bacteria; phylum Bacteroidota; class Bacteroidia; order Flavobacteriales; family Flavobacteriaceae; genus Patiriisocius. The sequence continues at coordinate 1,765 of JBLHGH010000243.1, read as the reverse complement.
ATTCAAAAAACTAAGTTTGACCTCATCATAATTGGGGGTGGCGTCACTGGTGCCGGCATTGCCCTTGACGCAGCAGCCCGCGGAATGCAAGTCTGTCTCGTAGAAAAAAATGATTTTGCTTCTGGGACAAGTAATAAATCGACAAAACTCATTCACGGAGGGCTGCGCTATTTAAAACAGTTAGAAATAGGGTTGGTTAAAGAATCTGGTCGCGAACGTGCCATTGTGCACAGTCTTGCTCCTCACTTAGTGATCCCAGAAAAGATGCTATTGCCATTAACAAAGGATGGTAATTACGGCGCTTTGATGACGAGTATTGGTCTTAAAGTATATGATGTCTTAGCAAATGTTGAAGGCGATGATAGACGTAAGATGCTCGACAAAAACGAGACCTTAGAAAAAGAACCACTGCTCACTAAAGACACCTTATTAGGTGGCGGCTATTATTCTGAATACAGGACCGATGATGCCCGCCTGACGATAGAACTTCTAAAAACAGCAGCAACTCATGGCGCAGAAATAATTAACTATTGCGAAATGACAGATTATGTCTACAGCGAAAAAGGCAAGGTAAAAGGGGTGGTTTGTAAAGATCACAATACGAATGAATCCTTTTCTATACACTCAAAAAGATTGGTTTCTGCCGCAGGACCTTGGGTGGATATTCTTCGGAAAAAAGACGGACCCTTAAACCACAAGCATTTGTATCTAACAAAAGGCGTGCATCTTGTGTTTCCGTTTGAAAAATTACCCGTAAAACAATCCATCTATTTTGACACCCCAGATGGCCGAATGATTTTTGCGATCCCACGCGGACGTGTCACATACGTGGGGACTACAGATACGGCTTATGACAGCTCTCTAGAACGCGTTGTCACTACAAAGGACGACGTTGACTATTTACTAGACGCCATAAATAGCACCTTTGAAGGAATCACCTTAAAAGAAAAGGATATAGAATCTAGCTGGGCGGGCTTACGACCCCTTATTCATGAAGATGACAAGGCGCCTTCAGAGCTTTCTAGAAAGGATGAAATATTTGTTTCAGAAAGTGGATTGATCTCCATCGCTGGCGGTAAGCTAACAGGATATCGCAAGATGGCACAACGCGTGAATGAAAAAGTTATTAGCACCTTAAAAAAGAAACACCGCGGAAGCTTACCAAGATCTACTACCCGAAAAATCCCACTTACGCAACCTAGCCTAACGGATCTAAGTGATGTGCTTCTGTATCAAAAAAAGATAAACGCAAAACTTGATACATTAGGAGTTGCATTGCCTTTTTATGGATGGCATTTAGTGACTACCTATGGCAAGCAAGCGGACACCATAATTGACAGGGCTGTGAAACAAGGTGATAAAATTACTGAGGAAACATTGATCCTTGCAGAGTTCTGGTTCTGCTTGCATTTTGAGCAGATCAATTCATTAGCAGACTTTTTTGTAAGACGCACGGGCCGTTTGTATTTTCATATTGCCAGTGTGATGCAATACAAATCGCTTATGCTCCTGGCATTCACTGAAGCCTTAGGTTGGGATATAAGCAGACAGAAAAAAGAAATGGCATCTCTAGATCTGTTGATCATAGATGCCACAACATTTTATGAGAAGGAATTTTAATTATTACAACTTCACAGACAGACCTAGAATAATCTGATCTGGTCTGGTATCTATTCTACTGCCGGGTACGCCCGTGAGCAGCGCTTCATTTTCTGAAAGACCTCGTTCATAACGAATATCTATCCCAATTAATTCAAAGTTAAGT
>JBLHGH010000242.1:0-3144 GCA_047615425.1 Candidatus Latescibacterota bacterium | reverse complement strand
CTGGTAATTGTCACAGAATCCGCTTCGCCAAGGATCAGTCCGGTTTCTTCAAACGTTTCACGAATTGCCGCCAGTGCAAGAGACCTGGCACGCGATTCAGAACATCCCTTCATCAAACGTTTCAAAACGCTTGGATGCAGATCGTTAGGGGGCCGAATACGACTATCGCCTGCATCCACCTTACCACCGGGAAATACAAACTTATTCGGCATAAATGTGTGGCCGGCAGCGCGCTTACCCATAAGGATTTTGGGTTTCTCGCTATCTCGTCGAACAATAATAAGAGTTGCCGCGTCTTTGGGTTTTACCGCACACCCTTTCAAACGCATTTCGCGGGCTGGAGTCTTGTTAGGATTTTCTTGTGCTTTGATGGCTATTTTATCCCTGTGTAAGTGACTATTACTGGCCCTTTAGTCAGCGGCTGACGATATATAAATATGCTACTTATTCATTCTTTGCCCAGCATCCAAGCTGTGTTGGTTTTGGCGCACTTGCCGAGTACAATGTAGACTACCAAATTATATTTTGAAGGTCACCTTGACGCTCTGAGTCATTCAACAATAATTTGATGCAGTCAACAAGGGAGAATATATCTCTTTGAGTGCCCTTAAATACTCAGACTCATCGAGGACAAAGGGTACAGAGCTTATGTTTTGTGCCAACTTCAAGCTCTGTCACCTTAGGTATAAAATACTCCTTTGTATAAAATACTATATTGAATTTTTATCTTAGCGTCATGTTGTGTGTTTTGAGGCAAAAATCACACTTTGTCTCAGATTATCTGATTACAAATCAACTTCCCTACTCCCATCGATTTCAATGGTAACTATTGACCTTATAGAGCATCCTCTGTGTTGCGTGACATGGCATCCACCCCCCTTTTTTTGATAGGTTAATATAGATGAATATTCCATTAATATTTTTTAGAGCAGTCGTTGTCCTATTTCCATTGTTTTTTATTAAGCCGGCCTTGGGAGCGGATTCAGTATTGGAGTTTCGTGCGAGTGGCAGCTTGGTTAATAAGATTTCATTGGCAGAACTGAAAGACAAAATAAAGTCTCATGAAATTAATGTATTCAATTCTATAGTAGGAAAAGAAAAGAAATACGAGGCATTTTCCATTAAGGATATTCTTAATTTTGTGTACCGATCACAATGGACCTCTGGAAAGTATTCAGATATCGCCTTTACAGCTCTTGATGGTTATGAAGCGCTTAGTCAATCCGTCAAGCTCAATGAAGAGGGAGGGTTTTTAGCCTTTAGGGATGTAGACGTTAACGATGGCTGGGAGCTGGTTGGGAAAAAGAAGGTAGATCCCGGTCCGTTTTTTCTTGTATGGACAGGAAAATTTCAAACAACGGATAACGCCTTCCCTTGGCCTTGGCAAGTTATTCAGATCAATCTTTTACGTTTTGAAGATCAATACCCAGCAGTGTTTCCAACAGGCGTTAAATTAAATTCTTCGACTTATCGAGGTTTCTCAACATTTCGAAAACGTTGTTTACATTGCCACTCTATGGATCGTATGGGAGGCAAAGTTGGACCTGATCTAAACGCTCCTCAAAGCATCGTAGCGTATCGCTCCAAGCATATGATCAAAGAGATAATTAAGCACTCATCCAAGTACCGTTATACCAATATGCCGGATCATAATGATCTATCTGACTCTGACTTAGATGACTTATACAACTATTTTCAGTTTCAAATGACCAGAAAAACCAAGCACCATTAGAAAAAGCAGCGCACAGCGTGGCTTGCTTCTAGTAGGCCGGTGTTCTGCGTGGTCACAGCCACGAACAGTATTGGTTAACAACAAAAACTGCCTAGAAGATGACATAAGCGACATCAACTTTTTAACATCTAAAAATCCGACAGGTTGCCGGAAAGAGATGGTTAAAATTGACTACACCCCCCCAAAATTTTCTTATTAATAAACCGATACGGTTAATACAAGGAAAAAAAATACTGACGTTACTCCTACAATTGAGGCGTATACCTTAACGAAGGCATTATTTTCAGAAAATAATTTAAGTTTCATTATCGTTTTTTTATTATCTTGTAATATGTCATTAAGCAATAATGAAAAGGGAAAAATAACAATTACCGCTAACACAATAGGGACTAACGCTTCACCAAATACACGCAGCAACGTAAAGGTATTCTCTGGTGCATAAGATAAAATGGCAACTAACGACACTAAATGCAGAAATAAAGCCATAGACATCAAGAATGAATATAAGTATCGAGTTAAAACACTAGTTCGCACGTTTCTTACAAAAACGAGGGCCCCAGTTAACGCCACAGCAATGAAAAGAAAACTGGGTAAGGTCAAAAAATTGAAATAAGCACTTAAAAACCAGGGTAGAATTAATATAGCGTTGATCAGAATAGTGCCTAAAATGGCTTTAGAGAAAGCAGCTGATTGCTGAGGATTTATTCGGCTATTTTCTGGAACAGAAGACAGAAGCTTAAAAGTTGCAGGAATAAAAAAGCATGTGGAGACAATACCTGTGTATATTGTAACAAGTAAGGTAACCGATAGAATTGGGCCCAACATTTTAGGATTTTCAAAATGATTCAAGGTTGCAATAATAGCAATAAATAACGTGATAGCTGATGCGGTAATCGAAAATTTATTCATATTAGAGTAAAAAATCGCTGAACTTTCAGCTTCTGACTGCGTTAATTCTTTACTGCTAAATACTCTACTCAAATGAGTTGTATACTTGATTTCTTTCGTGTCATTGAATATAAATCCAGTCAATAATATTCCCAAAGAAATCATGGCTGCGGGTGTATTAACAAACATTAATATCTCGCCGTTAAGTAACATTGCACATATCGCCGAACTTAAAATAACGAGCATACCTAATAATTGTCTCATATAACCTTCACCTTTTAAAAATTCAAACTACCTTAACATAACTACATTTTATGTAAGAAAACATTATTTATTAACAACTTACCTAAGTTACTACATAAGTTACTACCTTAGTTACTTTAAATAATTGAATATTGAATTTCGACGATTTAGGTATTTTACTGATTCAAGTGAGTGAACAATTAATGGTTCAAGATCAAGAGAGCAAGATGGTTGAATTAGCGTATCCTTATGATTGTCTGACTTGCTACCTCCTCCTTAAT
>JBLHGH010000241.1:0-3181 GCA_047615425.1 Candidatus Latescibacterota bacterium | reverse complement strand
TCAACTTGGGCGTGCTCAGATTAGCAGAAATTTTTGCACCTAACAAGTTATAAGCCTCAGGTGGTGGCACAAAATCCTGCCTTGCTAACAAATTGTTTTGCTTAAACACGAATTTGTTGTTTACCTCAAACTCTAAGTCTTCTACCTTCAATTTTGACGTAAGCACAATCGGTTTTTTAGTTCGGTGAGCTAGGCTTCCAAAAACACTATTCGGTGGCATAAAAACAAGGGGTAAATTTTGACCTAAGTCCTGGCCTTGCAAATAGCTGTATTTTAATTTTCCATGCACCAGATTTGCTATTGCAAATTGCGACACTAAGTCCAAACCAAAAATGATAGCCTCGGTTTGCTCATATTGAAATACCGGAAATGCCCCTCTTATGGTTAGTCGCACTTCATCTTGGGGGTTCAAGAAAATATAATTGCGAAAATATTGAGCGTAAGTCAAAGCCTCGAATGAGAATTTTTCACCCTGCAAGAATTTATACCCTAAGGTATGTTTAATGGCTTGTTCTGTTTTCAAACTAACATCCCCTTGTTCGATACCACTTACTCCTTGATGCAGCCCATTACTATACCGTTCATTTATAGCTGGGTTTCTCATGGTGTACCCCGAATGGAAGCTAATCCTTTGCGTTTTACTTGGTTCAAGATTTATGGAAAATAAACCAGCTACATTGTGAAAATTATTCTGGTATTTTAGCACTTCTCTTGGCAAGCTTGAACTGATTGCCGCAACATTCTGAAATTCATAATCATAGCGGAAGCCCCAAGCTAAATTTATCTTATTAATATCCTTTGAAAGGGAAGAATACCACCCGCTTTTGATGGAGAAGTAATCGGGAATTAAAGGCAACAGGTCTGTTTCAGGGTTATTTGTGTTATCTGTTGTAATGAGTTGACTTCCTGCCTTAAAATGCCAATCATTGTCAAAATTATGCGCGTATTTAATTCCTGCGTTGAACGTTAACTGATTCAAACTCAAACTAGGTATTTCTGTGCGACCACTTCGTCGTACATCAAATTCTTTTCGATTATTTAACTGTCCTGCCAAAATAAATTCTATCCATTTCGAATTACTAAAATAGTAAGAGGTTTTAAGCTTGAGTAAGTGATGCGAAACATGTTGTTTAGGAGCTTCGATGCGATAGCTATGCTGATCTTCCGTAAAGAAAGGCTGATCTTGAGTAAAGGCTAATTCAAGGTCAGTTAAATTGCCTATTTGTGATCCTCGTAAAATACCTAAGCGAGTATTGAAGGTACTCCCATAGACTTCTAAAAATAGTTTTTCTTTCCATGATTTTTCCAATTGAATGGAAACGTTTGCTTCTTCTGTTCCCGAATTATTTAAAAAGTAGCTTGAGGTACGTTTATCTCCATATTTCTTTAAGGAGCCACTAACTCTCCAAGCCAAAATAGATGATGATTTTTCCAGTCGAAAGTTAAGGGTGTTTCCTAATCCATTCGATTCAAAGACATAGCCCGCTTGTCCATGAAGGTGTGGGTCATTTTGAATTTTTTTCGGTTCAACCAAAATGACGCTTCCCATATTTCCTCCACCGTAGGCAATAGCACTTACCCCTTTTAGAACTGTAATTTTGTCTGCAGAAAATGGATCAATCTCTGGACTGTGATCATTGCCCCATTGCTGGCCACTTTGGATAATGCCATTGTTTAATATGGTTAATCGGTTCCCGTACAAGCCATGCACTACTGGCTTGGAAATGCCACTACCATTCTTTATTAAATGGACCCCCGATTCCTCTTCGAGTAAACTGGAAAGATTTTGATTTGAATTGTCTTCGATGGCTTGTCTATTTATGGACAGACTAGCTTGATTATTCGCTATACTTTTTGTTCCTTCAACTAAAGCCCCTTCCAGTGAAGTGGAATTGTGGGCTAGTTTCATTTCTATCAAGGTATCTCGCTTGAGTTCGATGTGCACATGCACAGGATCGCAACCAATATGCGAGAATACTAAATGGTAGTTACCTGGGCATAGTTTATCAAGTACAAAATTTCCCGAAGCATCAGAAATAGACCCGGTAAAGGTTTCTTGAATATATACGTTAACAAAGGAAAGCGGAAGTCCAGATTCTTCATCTTGAACAACTCCTGTCAATTTCAACTTACAATTCTGTGCACTTAACAAAGAAGCACCGAGAAGTATAAATACTAATAAGAGCCTTGTCCTATTGAACATCGAAAGGAAAAGTGACTTCAATATCCGTTTCTCCTCCGGCATTGCTTAAAGCTCCATTAGACACTCCCGACGCAAACTTGTTTGGCTCATGTCTTAAGGTGATAGTTAGAGATCCTGTCCCCACATTAGCTGTCGTTAAGGTAGAGCTTAGCCCTATTGGATTCCCATTAACATCTTGGTCGTTGTAAGCTACGCTCACATCACTTAAGGTAGATTGAAAAAAGAACTGATGTTCATCTCCCTCTTCCTCAACTTCCAAACTGATATTATCTGCGGGGTTCTCCGTTTCATTCAATAATACCAAAGTTCCCACGTAAGACTCATTGGCACTTAATATTCCGCCTGAAATTATGGGTGCATCTCCGCCATCACCATCTAGATCCTGAAAAGTGAAACTTACCGTGGCTCCACCGCCTATGGGAATCAATTCAAAGTTCAAAGTTGTTATTAATTCTTCCTCATTGGGAATAACAGGGTCCTTTTCACAGGAGGCTAAAAATAGTATCGAAAGGATAAGTGTTAACTGTAGTAATCTCATAATTTGTGTTGTTTAATTTAAGTTCGAATGTAAAACTAAACAATTAATGCAACTCTGTTGCATTAATTTACCCATTTATTCTTTCAACTATCAATTATGACCTAATGTGTTACGCTAGCGATCCAAAACAAAGTCAAATCTGATCCTTATTTCCAAAACCCTTTGCGACCAAGGTATTTGCCCAGATACACTAAGCCGAGCATCACGGGTACTTCCCAAAACAAGCCCATAGTTGTACCCAAAGCAGCCTGTGAATTTAAGCCGTATAAGCCAATTGCAGTAGCAATGGCAATTTCAAAATGGCTTGAAGAACCAATGATTACTGAAATAACCGCCTCTTTATATTTTAAATTGAAGACTTTTGTAATTAGGATATTTAAGCCAACAACAATGAAAAAGCCTATTAATAAGGGGATGGAAACGTCGTTTCCAACCCCTTA
>JBLHGH010000240.1:0-3184 GCA_047615425.1 Candidatus Latescibacterota bacterium | reverse complement strand
CCCAACAACCACTACGACATAATCCACCTCTTGTGCTAAGAGTGCAGCAGCTTTAATTTTAGCATCTTTAATTCTTCGAATGTTTTCGCCTGAGTCAAAAAAGCTAACCTCATAGCCCTTTTGTGTCCCTAAATCTTGTATACCTTCAAAGATTGTAATTACATTTTCTTCGGGTTGTTCGGCATGCCAATCTCCTAATATTGTTTGGTTGTTTGCATTAGGCCCCGTCACTAAAATTCGCTTTTTAGTTGATGATTTAGCTAACGGAAGTAATCCATTATTTTTTAAAAGAACAATTCCCTTTTGGGCGCTTTCTAAAGCTGTTTTTTTATGGGCATCTATAAATACATGATTTTTAATCGCCTCAAGTTTGACTGTTCGATTTTCAAATAAGCCAAGCTTAAACTTGGCCATTAAGATCTTAGCACAAGCATCGTTAATACGGTCTATAGAAAGTGTCCCTTCATTAACTAGTTCTACAACCGCTTCTGGGAATTTAACGCCATGCATGTGCATATCCATTCCTGCACTTACAGACAGGTAAGACGCTTCTTTTAAATCATTTGCAACGTGATGAAGTGTTTCAATACGTTCAATATCCATCCAATCACTCACATAAAACCCTTTAAACCCCCACTGGTTTCTAAATAAATCGGTCATTAACCAAGAATTCATATGACACGGCACGCCGTTAAGTTCGTTATGGGCCGCCATTATTGAATAGACACCAGCGTCAATCGCTTTTTTATACGGCTTAAGATGTACTTCTTTTAAAGTACGCAACGATACATCCATTGGAGCTGCGTTAAGACCGTTGACAGGCTCGCCACCAGCAATCATGTGCTTTGCACAAGCAATCACTTTTTCTGTACCTGAGAAATCGCCTTGTTGGAATCCATTAATCATAGCAGCCCCCATATTTCCGACCATGAAAGGATCTTCACCAAAGGTTTCTCCTACACGACCCCATCTTGGATCACGAAGCACGTCAATATTAGGTGTAAATGCCCAATGCGATCCAGTAGCCCTCATTTCTTTGGCAGATTGTTTTCCAACATCATACAAAAATGCATCTGACCAAGTAGAAGCTAAGGTTATTGGTGAAGGATAGACCGTTGTTCCTGAAACTAAAGCATTTCCATGAATTGCATCTATTCCAATTAAAATCGGAATTTTAAGTCGAGACTGAAATGCTAGTTCTTGAAGAAGATTAGCCTCTTCAGTAGTTAACACGTGAAGAAAAGAGCCTATTTTGCCCTCTTTAGTCATTTGAGCAACATCATCACTAAATAAGCCTTTATAAAAGCCTTGGGCATCGTTAGAATGTAAGTCCTCTTCTGAAAGGTTTTTTTCAGCTTGACGCATGTGATCTAAGCCTACAAATTGATTCATCTGATACACTTTCTCTTCCAGAGTCATTCGACTCATAAGATCGTCTAGCCGAACTTCAACAGGTTTACTAGCATCAAGATATAGAGGTGTTTTGGATTGAGAAAACCCAATACTTGTAATAAGAATTGCTGAAAAAGATAATACATTTAATAACTTCATTTTTAATTTTTTAATGCGTTTTTAATAATTTGATAGGCGGGCGTTGGATTTAGATCAGCATCATAAATAGATTGGAAATAGCCCGTATTCTTTTTAAAGCGCTCTCCCATATCCCATAAATTCAGTGCCACAACGCCGGTTGCTGTTTTTGACTCTAAAAGGCTAACTAATTTTGAATATAACTCAGCCTGCATTTGATGATCTTGTTTGATATTTGATTTATCTTTTATTTTATAGTCTAATTCTGTGATATGAAACTCCAAATCATTAGCATGGGCCCAGTCTACTAATTCTGAAAGTTGTTTCAGAGTGTTTTCTGTATCCTCAATAAAGCCTTTAGTAGCGTCACTTAATTTAATATGGCCTTGCCATCCAATTGCATCAACACGGAGTCCTTGAGCACGTATATATAAAATAGTTTCTTTTACCTTGTCCCACATTTTAGGCTGCATGCCTCCATTATGATTGTAGACAAGCTTAATATTTTTAGCATACTTGGTAGCTATTTCAAATGATTTTAAAATATAATTAGGAAACCCATTGGCATCTAACCCCATTTTAAGCCATGGATTTTCCCATAAAGTGTTTCCCTTTTTTGGACCAAACCACTTTCCACTTGGCAGCACCGTTTCATTGACTACATCCATCCATTTAATATTTGGAATGGTATTGTATCTTTTTGTGGTCGCAGTCATGAAATCAACCAGTACCGACTGAAGTTCTCCCGCTGTTCTAGAATCGTCTTTCGCCCACTTTGAGGCTTGGGGACTCGAAGGTCCATGCATTCTAACAATTAAGTTATTCGCTTTAGAATAAGCAATAAAATCATCGATCTTTTTCCAATCCCAAACATTAGGCTCGGGGTGAATTCTATATTGCTTTGCAGCATTAGCTGGGGTTAAATAGTTAAAATCTTTAAGAAATAACACCCCTTTTTCGGTCTTCATCTCTTTGTGATTTAGAGTTGCTCCAATGATTAATTTTGTTTTATTTACTGGAACCTTTTCTTTCTTAACGGTTTCTATTCGTTGGCTCTTAAAATACCTTGCTGCTAACTTTTGAAATCGCTGTTTAAAAACCACATAGTTTTCATCATTAATTCTATTGTAGGTTTCATTAGGATCTAATATATAATCGTATAGCTCTTCAGCATAAATATCTTTTTGAAAAATAGGGTCCGTACTTTTCTTATTAGTAACCCAAACCGTATAGCGGTGATGTTCAGTTCGAAAACTATAGCCTGTTTTATTACCACTTTGCCATTGACTAACTGCATACGATTTTGGGGAAATAGCAGCGCCTTCAACTAAAGAATTTAAACTAGTTCCATCAAGATTTAAAGGAATGCTCAAATTAGCCGCCTCACAAAGTGTAGGAAAAACATCTACAAACTCCGTTGGAGAAGTAACCTTAACACCCTTTTTTACTTTTGGATTGTATATGATTAATGGAGAACGTGTTGCTTGCTCAAAATTAGAATGCTTATTCCATAAACTATGATCTCCTAAATGCCAGCCATGGTCGCCCCATATAACAACAATCGTATTTTTATCAAGTCCTGTCACTTTTAATGTTTTTAGAATTTTTCCAATTTGAGCATCAATAAAACTCGTACAGGCATAATACCCGTGAA
>JBLHGH010000239.1:0-3187 GCA_047615425.1 Candidatus Latescibacterota bacterium | reverse complement strand
ACAGCCCAATAATAAAACTGGCCGAAACAAACTTCAATGATAAAGCGTATGCTGAAGCCATTGTTAACTTTGATGCAATTCTAGAAACACAACCTAATAATACAGGAGTCCTATTCTATAAAGCGATAGCACTTGATGCTTTGGAAGATTATACTGCATCAGATGAGCTGTTTTCACAACTAGCAGGAGGTGTATCTGTACTTAGGTACAAAGCAACCTATTATTGGGCCGTTAGCCAATGGAAACAGGATAATGTAGAACGGGCTAAGACCATACTTAATGAAATCCCCAGAAACGCTGAAGAATATACGCAAGCTCAAAAATTACTTAAGAAATTATAAAATAAGTACCCCTCCGGCTTTCAGCCACCTCCCCTTTTCAAGGGGAGGCCTTTAAATTTACCCCTCCTTTTCAAGGAGGGGTGCCGTTAGGCGGGGTGATTATTTCACCAGAGGCTAGAGCTCATTCAACAGTCTATTAATCTCATCAAGTTTAGGCGTAAGCACTACTTCGATTCGTCTGTTTTTAGATCTTCCATCAGGATTGGCGTTTGATGCAATCGGCGCAAATTCACCACGTCCAGCAGCCGTTAAATTATCTTTTGGGATGGCAGCATTTTCAGTTAAAATAGTAACAATCGCTGTTGCTCGCTTTGTTGACAAATCCCAGTTACTGCTAATGTTTCCGTTTCCGCCGTAAGGCACATTATCTGTATGCCCTTCAATGAGTACTGCAATTTCCTTATTATCTGCCAGCACACGACCTAAGGCAACTACAGCTTCTCTTCCACGACTATTCACTGCCCAACTTCCACTTTCAAATAGTAACTTGTTTTCCATGGAAACATATACTTTCCCATCGCGCTGTTCAACGGTTAAGCCATTGCCTTCAAAATTGGTCAACGCTGCAGAAATTGCATCTTTTAAGGCACGCATTTTCGCATCTTTGGCCGCAATGATACCTTCCAATTCAGCAACGCGTTCCGATCGATTTGCTAAATCTCGCTGTAGGTTTTTCAGTCTTGCTTCTTCTTCGGCTAAGGCTCTTTCCTTTAATTCAAGGTCTGATAGTAATTTTCGATTCAAAGCCAAGTTTTCAGATAATGCAGAGGAACTATTCGCTTCCAACGCATCATAAGAGGTCTGTAAACGCTTCATGTTATTTTCATATGTAGCTAAATCCATGGCTAACCTGCTTTTCTCAGCCTGAAGTTTTTCAATTTCTTCACGCAGGGATGCGACGCTATATGTTTCGCTATTTCCGCCGCTTCCATCAAGCCTTACCATTAAGTCTTCATTTTCGGCTTTGAGCAAATCGTTTTTCGTCTTTAACTGGTCATAGAGTTTTGGAGATACGCAAGAGGTAATGATGCATCCGAATACAAGACCGAAGAATATTTTACGAATCATAGGTATAGGTTTATGTAAATATTAGTTTATTAAAACACAAGTTCAACCATATGCGGACAATGGTCACTATGCTCTGCCTCTGGTAATATAACGGCACGTTTTAAGTTTTCTTGCAAAGGTAACGCCACCATATTGTAATCAATGCGCCAGCCCTTGTTATTCGCGCGGGAATTTGCACGATAGCTCCACCAGGTATAATGGTGCGGATCTTTATTAAAGTGCCGGAAACTATCAACAAAACCGCTATCGATAAAATCACCAATCCATTCTCGCTCTACAGGCAAGAAACCGGATATATTTTTATTCCGAATGGGGTCATGAATATCTATTGCTTCATGACAAATATTGTAATCACCGCAAATCACCAAGTTGGGAATATCCTTTTTCAAGGTATTGATGTATTCTTGAAAATCATCCATAAACTTTAATTTATAGTTAATTCGCTCAACATTGGAGCCACTTGGAAGGTATAGGCTTATAACGGAAGCATTATCATAATCTGCGCGAATTACACGGCCTTCAAAATCCATATGTTCAATGCCAGTACCATACTCAACGTGATTTGGTTCTGTTTTGGAGAAAATAGCCACCCCACTGTATCCTTTTTTCTGGGCACTATGCCAAAAGTGTTTATAGCCGGCAGCTTCTAAAATTTCTACCTCAACTTGATCAACATTTGCTTTGGTTTCTTGGATACAGATTACGTCTGGGTTAGCGGCAGATAGCCATGGAACAAATCCCTTTCGCATAGCGGCCCTTATGCCGTTCACATTGTACGATATTATCTTCATGTAAGTAGTTTTAATAACTAGGCACTAATGTAAATAACATTGTATTTTTACATAGGCCATTCGTCAAAAGGTTTTCAAAAAACAATCAACAAAATAAAAAGCGAGCTATCCAGTTTAATACCTAATGAAATATACTCTATTTCTAGTTTTCATTTTGCTTACGGCCTATGGGTACGGGCAGGATATTACTTCAAATTACAGGGTGAAAAAAGTTATAGCTCAAGACACAGTCTATCTAGATAGTGTGAGTATAAACCCCGCTAGATTTCAAATAAACAACAAAAGTGGAGCGCCGGTATCCCCTTTTAGCTATCGCGTTAATTATGAGAAAGCATATGTCGTTTTTTCTAAAAAATTAATCAGCTCAAAAGACACCCTAAGTATCGAATACCTCAAATATCCCGACTTCATTACTAGACCCTATTACACCTTTGATCCCAAAGTTATTGTTGACGGAACCGAAAGTGTAGATAAATTATATAAGCTAGAACAGGTTACTAAAGGAATTAATTTTCAGCCCTTTGACGGACTCAATACGGCTGGCAATATTTCTAGAGGGGTTACCATTGGCAATAACCAGAATGCTGTAGTTAATTCAGAATTAGACCTTCAAATTACCGGAAAGCTAAGTGAGAAAGTGTCTATTCGCGCATCCATACAGGACGCCAACATTCCCACGCAACAAGGAGGTTACTCCCAGAGCTTAAACGAATTTGACCAAATATTCATTGAATTATATAGTGACAATTGGAACATAAGGGCGGGAGATGTAGACCTAACTAATCAAGAAAGTTACTTTTCTGCTTTCACTAAAAAAGTTCAAGGAATCTCTTTAGGTGGGACGGTGTTTCATGAGAATGGAGCACAGACCAAAGCCTTTGCAGCTGGAGCGCTGGTGAGAGGAATTTTCAACACCAGCAAGTTTACTGGACAAGAAGGAAATCAAGGGCCCTATAAGCTCATTGGCCCTAATGGAGAGCTATATAT
>JBLHGH010000238.1:0-3219 GCA_047615425.1 Candidatus Latescibacterota bacterium | reverse complement strand
ATGTCCATTTTATAGGTATATCCATTTTCGTAAAAAGTAAGCATTTTCGAGGGCGTTATTCCCTTGTCATCTTTCGCATTATACTTAGAAATAGTTACTTCTTCGTCTTCCGGCACTATCGAAAAAATAGTGGTTCCGTCAAATATGCGTGTGGTGCCGAGCATATGAAGAATATACTTGTTTCCCTTAAGGATAACATCGCCACGCGTATCTTGGCTAACGTTTTCCTTTTCATTGTTCAGGTTATACTTGAAGGCAATGTTAATGTTATCATAGCTTCGTGCCTTGTCAGAAACTTCATTAAGCAATGATTTTGCATCCTGCGCTTGCGCAAAGGTTACGGTGCATACAACTAGTAATAGTATGGCTATCTTTTTCATCGATTCTTACTTATTGTTCGTTATTTAAAAGTTGGTTTAATGCTTCTAATGTTGGAACGAGTACTTGCCTGGCTTTACTACCTTCGAAAGGACCAACAATGCCCGCCGCTTCCATTTGATCTATAATTCTACCTGCTCTATTATACCCTAACTTCAGCTTTCGTTGCAAGAGCGAAGCGGATCCTTGTTGCGCAATTACCAGCACTTCTGCTGCGTCATGGAACAAATTGTCTCGATCGTTTATGTTGATATCAACATTAGTGCCAGCTTCTTCACCTATATACTCCGGAAGTAAATGAGCATCTGGATATGCTTTTTGTGATCCAATAAAGTCTGTAATGTCAGCCACTTCCGGCGTGTCTACAAAAGCACATTGAACACGTGTAAGCTCATTTCCTTGTGTAAATAGCATATCGCCCCTACCAATGAGTTGGTCTGCGCCGCCACTGTCTAAAATTGTTCGAGAATCAATCTTACTAGCAACCCTAAAAGCAATTCGAGCAGGGAAGTTAGCTTTGATAATTCCTGTAATTACATTTACTGATGGACGCTGTGTTGCCACAATCAGGTGAATCCCAATAGCTCGTGCTAACTGCGCCAGCCTGGCAATGGGTGTTTCAACCTCTTTACCGGCTGTCATAATCAAATCGGCAAACTCATCAATAACTAAAACGATATACGGAAGGAAACGATGTCCGTCATTTGGGTTTAGTTTTCGAGCCCTGAACTTGGTATTGTATTCTTTGATATTACGAACCATAGCATCTTTCAGCAAGTCATAACGCGCATCCATTTCCATGCACAATGAATTCAAGGTGTGAATTACCTTGGTAGTATCTGTGATAATTGCCTCTTCTGTATTTGGTAGCTTTGCAAGATAGTGGCGCTCAATCTTATTGAATAGCGTTAATTCTACCTTTTTTGGATCTACTAAAACGAATTTAACTTCGGCAGGGTGTTTTTTGTAGAGCAGGGAAGTAAGGATGGCATTCAATCCAACAGATTTACCTTGTCCAGTTGCTCCAGCCATTAGTAGGTGAGGCATCTTAGCCAAGTCTACTACAAACGTTTCATTGCTAATAGTCTTTCCGAGTGTCAATGGAAGTTCCATTTCGGCATTTTGAAACTTGGGCGACGCAATCGCGGAACGCATGGAAACTATCTTTGGGTCTTTATTAGGAACCTCAATACCAATGGTCCCTCGACCAGGGATTGGGGCAATAATACGGATACCTAAGGCCGATAAGGAAAGTGCAATATCATCCTCTAGATTCTTTATTTTTGAAATACGAATACCTGCTTCTGGTACAATTTCATATAAGGTAACGGTAGGTCCAACAGTAGCTTTAATATTTGCAATACCAATTTTGTAGTTGTTCAAAGTAGCTACAATTCGGTTTTTGTTTTCTTCAAGTTCTTCTTGATTAATTGTAATTCCTTTTCCACCTGTGTAGTCTTTCAGTAAATCAATGGTAGGAAACTTGTAGTTGCTCAACTCTAAAGTTGGGTCAAATTCACCAAAGTCTTCGACTAATTTCTGACTAATACTAGGCGCTTCTTTTTCTTCAGTAACAGCTTCAACCTCCATCGAAACGGTTTTGACTTCAGGAGTTTTTACTGTTTCTTCTGTGACTGTTATAAGGCTAGGTTCCTCTATGTTAAGGTCTAGAGGAATTTCTTTTTCTACGGATGCTAAGGAACTAGTATCGGCTAGGACACTTTCCTCGTAGTCTGTTCTATCTGCTGAAGGCCCTTCAGTGAAGTCTGAAGCAATATCTTTTTTAGTTTTCGTCAAAGCCGAAGCTATTATATCCGGTGTGAGTTTGAGACGCAGTACCAAATAGATAATTGCTAAAAAGGCCATCACCAAAATAGTGCCAATTAATCCAAGGTAATCTTGCAGCAAGTCATTTATTTCGAAACCAATAACACCACTCATTATGGTGTTTTTTGTCATGAAAAATCCGAAGAATACGGAAATCCATACCATGAGTAGTAAGCCCCAAAACCAGAATCTGAGGAGTTGTTTTTTGGCATAATCAAAGAAGAAGTAAATTCCTGTAAGCGCAATGAGTCCAGCAGTAATAAACGAAGCAATCCCAAAACCCTTATATATAAAGAAATCACCAACATGGCTACCAAATTTATTCAACCAATTTTTAGCCTGGGCTTCTCGCTCGCCAAGCAACCCAAGGTCACTCTGGTCAGCTTGCCAGGTGAAAAAATAAGAAGCAAAAGAAAATGTAAGTGCAACCCCCAGCAAAAACAGAAAACTCCCTAAGATTATTTTTTGCTGCTTTGAAAGCCCCAAACGCATAGGTTTTCTTGGCGTTTTAGTTTTTTTTGAAGAGTGTCTCTTTTTTTGGGCCATGTAAGATTTAGCTGAAGTTGAACAAAAATACAAATATCAAACGTTTCAAACTAAATTTTTTTTTTTTAGGGTAGCAAAAGCGTTGGCTAATGAATTTTAGGTCTTAATATACCCGTTTTAAATTCAGCAATGATGCGAGCGTAAATTGTAAATCTTGTTGGTGTTCTATTTTAACTTCCCAACTTTAGAATTCTAAAAGCCCCTCGAATAACTAAAATAAATACGATTGACCCAACAATTAAGTCAGGACTACTTGAGTCCATCGAATTCACGAAAAGGGCCGCTGTTATTACCCCTAAATTGATAATTATATCGTTAGAAGTAAATATCATGCTTGCCTTCATATGCGCTTCATCTTTACTTTTTGACTTTTGAAGTAAATACAAACAAAGGCCATTTGCAACTAACGCAAGGATTGAAACCACAATCATAGTTTTAAAGTCAGGTAGTTTTTCAACTCCAAAAGAC
>JBLHGH010000237.1:0-3226 GCA_047615425.1 Candidatus Latescibacterota bacterium | reverse complement strand
AATCGCGGTTCAGCGATAAATTCAAGAGTTGCAGACCACTTCAATATTTTTGTAACTTAACATTCATAGTACCTCGAAATCGCCTACTTTTCATATACTAACCGTTGGCATTAATTAAATCAGAACCCTTCACACAAACTTAATCATACGTATTTGTATGATTTAAATTTTTAAAGAATACATATAAGTGTTCTTTTATTTGTTTTTTTTATATGTATTTGTATACTTTTGAATTAATTTACATACATATATGTATAAAAATATTAACAAATGAGAAACAAGAAAAAACTGCTCATAGAACAACTGGACCATAAATTAGCGAATTTTAAAGATGCAGATATGGTTCTGGTCCCTCAAAAAGGATGGGTAAATACTATTAGAACCACTCTTAATATGACGAGGGACCAATTAGGGACCAAACTTAACTTAACTAAAGGAGCAATACAAAAAATCGAGGAACGTGAAGCTACAGGTCAGATAACCATCAATAAATTAAAGGATGTTGGTAATGCTTTGGATATGAAATTTGTCTATGGTTTTTTCCCTAAAGATGGGGCCATTGAAAGCCTAGTCAACTTAAAGGCTGAAAAACTGGCCCGAAAAATAGTCTTAAGGACCAATCAAAACATGAAATTAGAGGACCAAGGAATTGGAGATGAAAAGATAGCTAAAACCATAAAAGAACTTGCTAATGAAATAAAACGAGAGATGAAAAAATCATTATGGGATTAGAATTCGATTATAAAGATGGACAAACACCTTTAGACGAAGAGGAAAAGGAAGGTCTTAAAATAAAATCTATTACTACTCAAAGAGAACTAGATGAATTTGAGCAATTGAACATTGAAAAAGCAGTCGAATGGACTATTCATACAAAATTCAAACCTGAAAAAATTTTAACAGAAAAGTTTGTAAAAGACTTACACAAAAGAATGTATGGTGATGTATGGCAATGGGCAGGCGAATTTAGAAGGACCGAAAAGAACATTGGAATTCCGTGGACGCAAATTGGGATTGAATTAAAAAATTTACTGGACGACACTAAATATTGGATAGAAAACAAAACTTTTTCGCCTGTAGAAATAGCTATAAGATTTAAACATCGCATAGTATCTATTCATTGTTTTCCAAATGGAAATGGAAGACACTCTAGAATGATGGCGGACATTATTATGGAATCAATATTTGGGAATGAAATATTTTCCTGGCATCAATCAAATATGGTTAAAGCTAACGAAACAAGAAATCAATATATAAAATCCTTAAGAGAAGCTGATAATGGCAATTTCAAACAGTTAATTGAATTCGCAAAAAACTAATGCCAGTCGAGTAAACAAGGGGAATTTCACCCCAAGCTTCTCACAGAACCTTACGTGAACCTCTCAATTCATACGGCTCTTATTATGCAGTCATTTTTAGGTTAACTGATAACCTAATGCCCAATGATAAAACATAGTTGGATAATGTTTAGTGATACCTCGTAGCCATTTAACAACCAAAACACGACTTCTTTTGAAGCGTTTATACTTATTCAAAATCCACTCGACTATACGGTGATGGAGATAATAAAAAAAGGTTTTAATGAGTTTCGCTTTACTTTCCCCCAGTAATTTATCCAACCCCTAGTTGTAGAGATCTCCCCAGGCGATGCGTTGAGCTCTTGTCGAAACGTAAGAACATCTTCTTTATTCACTCTTTATTGTTTTCATAGGTGTTCATGAGAACGCTACGCTAAGTACTCTTGATTCCTGCCGCATCTGCATTAATGCACTTTTATTACTCTTTAGGGCTTTGCAACGATGCGCTGCACTGAACTCTTGCCGAATGTGTGCTTACTTACCCATGCATGAATGCCTAATATGCGATTTATTCATTCTGGTTTGTTTCCATCGGAATTCATGAGCGCTTCGCTTAGTTCTGCTCGGTTTATCCTGAGCTCTTGTCGAAGGGTCAGTACCAAGATTTGTAGTCGGTATTCGCTCATTATGCAATCGCAAATAGCCTTCAGATGTAATCTCACCATTACCACCCTAGCAGCTTACTAATGGTTAAAAGCGGACTCCCCTGAGCTTTTCGCGAAGGGTTACCTCTGCCCATAAGGGACTCTCACCGCCTTGATTAATTACTTAACTTTGAGCTAAGTAAAAGATGCCAATGCTGGGCACACACAAAAAGTAAAATTTAAAGCAAAGCTGTTCGCCATAAATGGCTAATTATACTTACCCGTTATTTAAAAATGAAAAAGAACGTATACCTGTTAATCATCAGCATTTCCTTATTCGCATCAAAGAATGGAAATTCTCAGATCGATGAAGACAAAATGGGTGCATGGAGCATGTACTTCTTCAATACAACATTTAAAGAAAGCCCTTGGGGTGTTCAAGGAGATGTACAACTCCGCAACTGGAACATTGATGGGGACCTTGAACAGTTATTGTTACGCGGAGGAGTCACGTATCAACCTAAAAAGGCAGACATTAAGCTGACTTTTGGGTATGGAAATGTGACTACGGGAACCTATGGGCCTGATCAATCAACACGTGCTGAGAGTAGAATTTATCAAGAAGCTCTATTCCCAGTTCGATTTGGCAACCGTTTGTACACGAACCATCGATTCCGCTATGAACAACGGTTTGTAGAGGGTCAAGATTTGAGAACGCGCTACCGATATAATCTATTTCTAAACATCGCATTGAACAAAGCTGAAATGGACAAGAGAACATTATACCTGGCATTATACAATGAGTTGTTTATCAATGGTCAAAGAAACACAGGAAATGGAAATTCTGTAGAAATTTTTGATCGAAATAGATTCTATGCAGGTTTGGGATATATGATAAAAAAAGGACTTAAAATTCAGTTTGGTGCCATGAACCAAACGACAGATACGTGGAGTAAAAATCAGTTGCAATTAAGTTTTCACCATAAAATTTAACATCACACACAAAAGCTAAACTGCATTGAAACGCAGTTTAGCCAAAACGTTACATTAAAAAAATGAGCGTAATCTTTGCCTTTGGTCAAATTAGCATTAGAGCAGAAAATGCTTTTAAGTAAGCTTTTAGCTTAATAACAGAGAATTAAAAAAGCCCCATCAGCTAGCTGACGGGGCTTTTTATTTATTCGTTTGTTTACTTATTGCTTGATAAGCTTTACTGTTTTTTTGTCAATTCCATTTGAGAATTGAACCATATAATAACCTACTTCGAGATGGCTTACATCTAAT
>JBLHGH010000236.1:0-3227 GCA_047615425.1 Candidatus Latescibacterota bacterium | reverse complement strand
TATTTATTTTCAAATACCAGTGCGCTGGCTTTAAGTGGCCATGTGCTATCACACCTTGTTAGACACTTTTTTCTTCATTCGATTTCGTTAACGCTTGGGCCACACTCTTGTAGTTCGTGAGTAGCAGGTATCCAATTATCATATTCATAGCGGCTATAGTCAACTCAAAATATACTGTTCGTTCACTAAATGATTCAACAATATCGTTCAATCCGTTCGCTTAGACGTTTTGCTTGAATGCTAAATAGCAATCGTCAAGCAAGCTTGGAAAATAATCCACGATCAAGAATCCACCAATTAATATGATTGCGAATGAAACCATTCCAGTTGCATTGAAATTCCCGATCTCGATTCGATCATCGTCAAATCCATGATCAAGCTTGAGCCAATTTACGACTCTATCAGCATTTCGAACGAGTAACACATAGACACCAAGCACAACACCAATGAATCCTAAAACCTGGAGTAGAGTCCACAAGTCCAAATCGAAGAACATCGTATTAAAGTTCCAAGGGAAATAGGTGAACACAGATAAGATCAGGGAGTAAAGCCCAAAAACTTTTATCAGCAATACGAAGAAGTCTTTTTTAGTCATTGGTTGGTATTGTGTCTAACGCTTTTGTGTATGATTTCGTTGCGTGTTTCAGCAACTAAATTAGCAAATACAAACCAAATAGAAAATCCGAGAGGATTTTCGTAAGTAGGCGAGAACGAGCCATTAATTATACACAGTGTTAGCCTTTTGTTATAGTATAATCACATCTATGTAGAAAGGTATTCCTTAATTTTATGGAATTGGAATTTATAAGTCATGATATCACTTAATTATTTCTAGAATTTTCACAAATCTGGGATCCGTTCGAACAGGATCGAATATCGGATCTGATTTTAAGCCCCAAATAAAATGACCCTGACCTCCATCCGCAATATCCTGTTCCAGCCAACTCAATGCTTCTTCATAATTATCCAATCCCATATAAACTGTTGCTATCATAAATGCAGGAACATAACCAGTCTCTCTTTTGTTCAGCAAAAAATCTAGGATATTTTGTGCTTCTTCTTTTTGGCCATTCTTACCTAATGCGTATGCCAACATCCAATTGGTTTTATGACCTGCTTTACGGTCTTGAAAGATTTGCACTGCCTTTGCATAATCCGCTCTGCCGACACACAAGTGGCCATGCATCCATTTGATAAAGTCATCATCCGGGGTCACCAATAAAAGTTCCTCAAAACGTTTGATGCCCTCATCAAAACTACGTCTATAGAAATAATTGAGTCCTAAACTTCCAGAGAAAAAAGTACTGAATGGATCTATTACATGTGCCTTTTCCATCAAATCCTTAGACCCCTGAGGGTCTCCGTTAAATAGACTTATCCACGCCAACTTAATAATTGCGTCTGCATTATTTGGGCTCATTTCAACTGCTTTTTCCAATTGGATCTTAGCCGTTTTTCCTTGAAATCGGAAAAAATTAATAAACCCAATTGTAGCAATGTATTCAGCACTTTCAGTATCCGTAGCCTTGAAAACTGCATCTAGTGCATCATTAATGGCATCCACTGGTTTCTTTCGACCCCAAAACAAATACTGAATGTGTGTCTTTGCTAAACCAAGATAGGCCCTATCAAAATCTTCGTCAAGGTCAATAGCCTTCTCGAAGTAAAAAATAGCCTGGTTCAATTCCTTCAATTGACCGCCACCACGATTCAGAAGTTCCTGACCTTGTAAAAAGGCCTCATAAGCTTCTGCGTTCTTTGTGGGAACTTTGTCAATGGCTGAACGTTCTTGTATAGTCAGCCGTATGCTTAGTTGATCAACTATGCTTTCAGCAATTTCATTCTGAATCGAAAAAATGTCGGTTAAGCTACGCTCAAATGGAGGAGGAGCCCATTCCAATTCATTGTTGATGGTATTGCTCAGTTCTACTGATATTCGAACTGATTTTTCAGCACGTTGAACCCTTCCTCCAAGCAGATAGTTTACGTTCAATTCACTTCCGATCTGTTGTGCACTGAGACCTTTACCTTTAAAGTAATTGCTGGATGCGCGCGAAATCACTTTAAGGTCTTTGATGTTGAGTAATTGAGCCCGAATCTCATCAGCTATAGCTTGTGCAAAGAACTGATGCTCTTCATCCGAGTTGAAATTATCGAAAGGCATAACGGCAATGGAATGCGTGGATTGACCTTCCATAAATTGATCACTTTCCTGACTTTTATTTATTGACCAGAATACAAGTGCTGCGATAAATACTGCCACAGAAACAAGTACTAATAGCTTGCTATGTTTTAAAAGTCTGCTTTTATTTGAATGATACTTCAGTTTCGCTTCAACTTCATTTACACTTGGAACCGGCAAACCTTTGTTGTTTAAGGCAAATACCTCAGTAGATTTCTCTATATTCTTGAACGCAAATGAGCCTAAATAGGCAGTCTCGAATTCTGCATGATTTTGTATCTGGTTGTATATGCTTTTTGAGAATAGAACAGCGCCCGCCTTTCCCAAAGATTCTATTCGGGAAGCAAGATTCACTCCGGAACCATAGATGGTACTATTCTCAACGAGTACTTCGCCCATATGAATTCCAATACGTACTGGAACTGATGGCTTTTGTTGTAATTCCTTTTGTAGTTTGAGCGCAAAACGGACTGCGTCCGTAGCTGTATTAAATAGGCAGAGACATCCATCACCATAATATTGTTGAACTTCTCCGTGGTGAGTATCAATAAATTGTTCCAGTATTTCCTTGAAATGTTCGACATTTCCTCGTGCCATTTCTTCGTCTTCTTCCATCATGGCAGTAAAGCCTACAATATCACAAAACATTATAGCAGCCAAACGTCTTTTTGATTTCATGCTTGGGCAAGTTACAAAATTGATGGATCAAATTTCAGAAAAAAAAACTATCAATAAATTAAATGGAAACTCTTGTGAGTAATATATGTCTATCCTTAGGGTATACAGAAGGGTTTAATATGATGTGGGCAGTAGGTAAGATAATTAACTGTAGCTACAAGCACTACAAAACTCTTGCAAATTAACACAAATTACAAAAGTACACCATCAAGGTGACGGCATGAGTTGACGAAGTATTATTAATATTCAGCAAGCAATAATTGATGGATTTTCCTAAAGAATTTTATCATATTTATTTCCCGAGAAAGCGGGAATCTTATTAGTTGGTCATAACGTCAGCTTGTCTAAAAACCTAAATGTAGTCGCT
>JBLHGH010000235.1:0-3244 GCA_047615425.1 Candidatus Latescibacterota bacterium | reverse complement strand
AGATTTGATTAATCCAAAAGTGAAAGGCGTCATGTCAAATATACCTTGAGCAATACCCCACAGGACGGCGGTTCAGATCCCCAGAAAGGAACTGAACCCGGAGCCTAAGTTTTAGGGGGATTTGACCTCATTTTTTTCTGGCATTAAATTCACCACGGTTTGGTGTGTTTTTTCTTCCCCGTTAACCCACTGCAACCCACTGTAGCATTAGATAAGGGTTTAGATGTGTGTACCCCACCCTCCACCATAAAGTGAAAGCTAACCCTTCTCTTAAACAAGAGGGGGTTAGCTTTTTTTTTGCGCACGCACCGCGCTACAGCCCAGTAACGGCGGGGCTTGGCGGACTTCGGTGGTTTTTCGGTAGCAGACGCCAAACAGCGGTTTTTCCCCATTTTGCTCTCTCCGGCCACATATTCTCCGCACCTATGCCGCGACAGAGAAGAGAAGTCTACCAGCAGGCCATTTTTATTCCCTTAAAAATCAATGGCTTACAGGCAGACTCGGATAAGGGTTTCTTTTAGGGAATTGGTAGGCGGAGGGGATACTGCTGGTTGACATTCGACCAACCGGGACATATATTAGTCAATTTTGTGCTTGTAGACTCTCGTAATTGCTTTTTCTGCGTCACAAAAGTGATTATGAACTCCGTTGTTACGATGAAGTTGGTAAGGTTTACGCCATCAATGTGGTCAAGCAGAATTTCTATCTGATGAGCGTGTGGGAAAATCGTCGTAAAATCACAAAATCTTACGACATTTAATTTGGTGATTTTTACGGTCGTAAAGTGGTGTTCTATATTTTAACAAATGCACACCTATCAATTCATATTAATTTGAACGTGATCTTGTGAATACGCAAACTGATGACTGTTCCCCAATAAGCTTGATGAGTCAGGAACAAGAACCCTCATTGCAATATAATGGGATTGATTTTCCATAAATGATCTTTTTTGTGCATCCAATATATGCCATCTCCCATCATGAAACACTTCATTCCAATTATGGTAATCTTTCGGTTTTAAGGTCGCATTGGCAGGATAAACATATCCGCCAATTACCCGAGCGGGTATTTCAGATGCACGACTCAACGCCGCAACCAAGTAAGAGTACTCAGTACAATCTCCTAATCGTTTTTCCAGAGCATACGAAGCCCCGAGATCTTCCTTTATATAACCCGAATAATTGATATAGTTATCAGTAAAATTGTAAATCTTTTGGAGTGTATCTATGTGGTTTTCCCCCCTGTATCTTTGAGCGGTGTTTATAATAGCGGGGGCATCGACCTCAATATATTGCTCTTTCCCCAAAAAGTGTTCTGAATTCATTAATGAATATGAATTTGAATTTGAAAAATCTGAAAATGCAAGCTCTGCACGAACCCTTACAACAATTGTTTCATAGGGTGCGACCTGAGCAAAAACAAAATGCATGACCTGATTGTAATACTCATCTTTTTGAATCTCGAACTCATGAGATGCCTCTAAACCGATAACTTTTTGTGTGGAGGTGAGTTCAACAGGGGCATAGGAAAAAAAGTCAACGTCAGTTAAAACCTTGTTAGATTCATTTTTTATATTAAAACTGTATTGAATGGTCCTTACTTGAGAGTAGCTCGTTAAACTTTGAGATTGAGGCTTAGATACATACCAAAATACAGCGCACAAAACTAAAACCGACGCAACACCAAATAGAGCTTTTTTGTTTCGTTTAAGCTGTGACATTATATGCATCCATGCTCCTTAGCGGCCAAAGAACGATGCTTTTGAACTAGCATGGTCTTATTAGTTTCAACAAACGATTCATAGGCGTCAACGCCCCCTTCCAACAAAAAAGAACTAAAGATCACGTTCTGCGGTATAACGCTCACTAGCTTTTCATAATTAGTGCCGTCCTGATCGACAATCAATATGTTAGGTGGTACTCCATTTTTAACATATAGCTGCTCAACCTGAAGGCTGATATCATTTTTAATAACTTCGTTTTCTTTACTAAAGTCAACATTAAAAACACCATACTCTTCTATATTTTCCAGCTCAGAAAGCAACAATACTAGCCACTTATTTTTTTGTTTTATGCTATAAAAATCTTTCGCACTAATAGACTTAACATTGCGCAAACCACCCACAGGAGATTCCAGGCTACCTAAGGCAAACTGGTTTTTTTCCCAAGCACTATAGCCTTCGCCAAGAACATAAACCGCCTTAAAACCTAACTTTGGAAGGCTTTCGCACAACCCCAGCAGCTCTGTGTACCGCGAACCCCTCCCAACCAAGACCACAGGCTTCTCCTTTAGAAAGACTTTAGTCTTTAGTAGATGCTCTGCAATGTTTATAGAACCTGGAATATGCCCTTCCTCATATTCTTTGCTATTCCTAACATCGACAATAACGACTTTACGCAAGCCCTTGACCTCATCATAATCGATCAGGCAAGAATTAGATGACACTTTTGATTGCAATGAATTAGCAATATTGACATCCAAACGATATTGCTCAAAGAAATTTGGCAGACCAGTAAATTCGGCTTCGCCAGCACCAAAGGACGACTTACTGCAACTTAATTCGGAAGATGCAGGGCTTTCTGCATGCACGAATTGTATATACGTAGCCGAAACCAATGAGAGACTTGCCAACACACAAAACTTCAATACATTTATTTTAGTCACAAGCTACTGGCCAAACTTAATGGTAGCGGATACACCATAGACATCAGACATCAAACTTCTGAGATTAGCTTCCTCATTTAAATCAGCTATATCCAGTATTCTTAAACCAACGTAGGAATCTGCTTTTTCTCTCACTAACTCACCGTATTCCACATCAAATATTACCCATTTTTCTGCTGAATAAACCTCTGCCCAACACGCAGCATTATTTACGCCCACCTTTTTTTCGTCGGATCGAAAACCAACAACTGGGTGGCTGGTAATATCGTTCTTTTCCGCTAGCGACATAAATGATTTAAGCTTTAAAAGACAAGCATCGCGACCATTAGGTTCTGCGACACTTGCTTCTTGAAAATCGTTTACCAAAGTATTTAACGCAACGTCAAACGTAGCGCTGTCAGTCGGGGCAGCTAGACTTTTACTAGCGATGTAACCCACAACTGCATTCACTCTTAAGGTTCCAGTAAAGCCTTTTTCCGCCCCTGCTAGGTCAGCCTTTACAAACTGATTCCCTTTGCTATCCGTAGCTATTTCGTACTTCTTTTTTAGTGTACCCGAAATAGAATACTCTAGAAGTTTC
>JBLHGH010000234.1:0-3278 GCA_047615425.1 Candidatus Latescibacterota bacterium | reverse complement strand
AATGTAGTGAAGGTAATGTGGCTGTAGGATTTAATGGAATTAGAAGTTATGACGGACCAATGTTTGAATCTGGTTTTAGTTTTAATGTGCCTACTCAAGAGGTCGTTGATGAATTTGAAACTGGAGATCTTAGAAAGGACATCGCAATTCTCGATATTGATGCTTGGGCAGCAGCTACTGGAGCAATCTTTGTCACAGGTTTTGAACATACTGGGTATTACAACCGAAAGTATATTTCGAGAAAGGGAGATGCTAATACAGGTGATGCAAATCTTACCAATCCAAATAATTATCGATCCATACGTTTTGCTGATGTTTTATTAATGGCAGCAGAGGCGTTAAATAGAGGAGGAATAAATGATTCTAGAGCACGTACATATCTTAATAGGGTTCGACTTAGAGCGGGGCTTACTGAGTTAACATCCAGTGGATCAGCGCTTACAACAGCTATTTATCACGAACGACGAGTAGAGCTAGTAGGAGAAGGACATCATTTCTTTGATTTAGTGAGAACAAACCGAGCTTCAGGACAAATAGATGGATTTGTATCTGGTAAACACGAACTTTTCCCAATACCTGCTATAGAAATACAATTAACAGGAAATAGATGGGTTCAAAATCCTGGATACTAAAAATAATAATCGCTATGAAAATTTTAAAATATACACTTAGTTTTTTGTTTGCAGCTTTCTTAGTTGCTTGTACAACAAATAACGATATTTTTGAAGGCGTTGAGAGCATTTCGACACCTTCTAACCTTAACGCAGTATTCAGTATTTCTCAAGACAATAGTGGATTGGTTACCATTACTCCGAGTGGAGATGGAGCAACATCTTTTGATGTGTTCTTTGGTGATTCCTCAGGGGAACACGAAGTGGTCGCGGTTGGTGGGACTTTATCCAGAATATATGCAGAGGGCAATTACGATGTGCGAATCGTGGGTGAGTCGTTAAGTGGTGAAACCGCCGAAGCAATTCAACCTCTGGTAGTTTCGTTTAGAGCTCCTGAAAACTTGGATGTAACAATTGGTTTTGATCCAACGAATAACTTTCTAGTTAATGTATCGGCATCCGCAGATTATGCAGCATCTTTTGATGTTTATTTTGGAGATGCAATAAATGAAGTTCCAACACCACTAATGATAAATGAAACAATTGGTCATACGTATGACGCAGTTGGCGATTATGTTATAAGAGTCGTAGCCCTTAGTGGTGGCACGGCAACTTTAGAATATTCAGAAACAATCACTATTTTAAATCCATTGTTATTGCCAATAGATTTTGAAGATCCTACTCTCAATTACGCTTTCACAGATTTTGGAAATGTTGTTTCCTCTGTCGTTGGAAATCCGGATCAATCTGGAGTGAATACAAGCGCAACTGTGGGACAATCTTTAAAACCAATTGGGGCCGAAGTATGGGGAGGTTCATTCCTTTCTTTAGATGAGCCTATTGATTTTGCATCACTCCAAAACATCGCAGTTAATGTATGGTCTCCTGTAAGTGGAATTGTTGTTAAGCTTAAGCTTGAAAACGCAACGGATCCAGATATTTTTGCAGAAGTAGACGTAGTGAATAGTGTTGCTAGTGGCTGGGAAACTTTAACCTACGATTTTAGTGGAGCCGATTTGACACAAGAGTATCATAAGGTAGTTCTATTCTTTGACTTCGGAAACGTAGGTAACGATGCAACATATTATTTTGATGATATTAAACTAGCACAATCAACAGGAGGAACGTTTGAATTATTCCAAGATTTTGAAGGTGTAGCACCAGTCTTTACTGACTTCGGAAATATTGGAACTACAGAAGTTGTTCCTAACCCGATGGTAGGCGGTATAAATCCGACAGCAAACTCTGCGCAATTAACTAAAACGTCTGGATCTGAAGTCTGGGGAGGAACCTTCTTCGAACTAAGCGATCAAGTAATTGATTTTGCTGGTTCTAAGCAAATGCGAATCAAATCATATTCACCGGCAGCAGGATTGGTTGTAAAATTAAAACTAGAAAATGCTGATGCCAGTATTACGCATGAAGTTGATATGATGACATCTGCTGTCAATGCTTGGGAACAGATTACTTTCGATTTTACTGATGCTCCAAGCGCTCAATACAATAGAGTGGTTATTTTCTACGATTTCGGAAATCCTGGAGATGATTCGATGTATTATTTTGACGAAATGGAAGTTAGTGAAGGAGCGCTCGTGTCAACAGTGGCACCTTTGTTAATAGAGAATTTTGAAGGAACACCGCCGGTATTTACATCATTTGGAAATATTGATGATACAACAATCGAAGCGAATCCTAATATGTCTGGTATTAACCCGACGGCTTTATCTGCGAGTCAAATTAAAACCGTAGGATCTGAAGTTTGGGCAGGGTCATTTTTCGAGGTGACAACACCTTTAGACCTTAATTCTTATAATAAGATAAGTACTAAGATATTCTCGCCAACAGCAGGAGCTGTAATAAAGCTAAAGCTTGAAAATGCAGATACGAGTCTTGAATTTGAAGTTGACGTTACCAGTAGTGTAACCAATGATTGGGAAGAATTAGTTTTTGATTTCAGTGCAGCGCCTCCTGCAGATTATACAAGAATTGTCTTCTTCTTCGACTTTGGGAACTCTGGCGATGGAACAACTTATTATATCGATGAAATTCAATTGACAAATTAGAAATAGCTATGAAAAAAATAAAAAACATACTTTATATTGGCCTTGTGGGATTGATTTTTTCAAGTCTAATCTCCTGTCAACAAGAAGATCAAGAGTTTGGCACAATTATAACGCCCACGAATCTCGTTATTAACTTTGAGGTTGTTGGTCAGGATTCCGCTAATCCCAATGGAGACGGATCCGGAACTGTAAATTTTACTGCTACAGCAGATGGTGCCCTTGCGTATAGATTTAATTTCGGTGATAATACTGGTAGTATTGTTGCTCCGGGAGGGGAAAATACACATAGATTTAATCAGGCCGGGACAAATGCCTTCGTTGTGACTCTTATCGCAACGGGACGGGGAGGCGTTAGCTCATCAACATCTATCACTTTAGAAGTTTTCAGTAACTTTAATCCAATTGAAATTAAAAACTTTCTTACAGGTGGAGCTGCAAGTTCTAAAACATGGTATTGGCATGCTGCTTTACCTGCTCATCTAGGAGTTGGCCCATTAACATCTGGTGATCCCCCGGAAGTTACTATAGAACCTAGTTACTATGCAGCATCACCATTTGAAAAGGTAGATGTTGGCTGTTTATATGAGGATTTAATGATATTTAC
>JBLHGH010000233.1:0-3280 GCA_047615425.1 Candidatus Latescibacterota bacterium | reverse complement strand
CGTAAGGAGGATGCCTTTTAGGATTGACCATGTCGTGAGCTTTCACGGTTAAGATTTTATATAATGGATGGTATGAATGACTTAGACTGTGCACTTGGGCGGATTCTCAAGGATTGAGAAATAGGATAATGTTGGAGGAGAATTTTTAAATTCGATACTTAATTTTATTCCTTATAGAAGTATTTTGTTTTGTTGCTGTAATGTTCGATTAAATTTTAAATATGCAAAATTTTATTTCCCAATAATGTTTGCGGCGGATTTCTGTGTACAGTATCTAATATTCCAAATACGGACCACTACGGCATGCACGGGTCACCCACAATTGAAACCTGGCCGGTTATTTGAATTACGCATATTCTCAGTCTCTCTTTCAGGTATCAAGCATTGGACTTTTCTTTTATTGATCTCAAATTTATCCATTTGGAATTTCTTGGTTAACAAAAAATTCGATTTTCGGACTAAAAATGTCCTTGTCCAGAAATAATGATTTTGGTAATATAAATTCTAAAGAGGGTGTAAAATTGAATAAACTTCAAACCTTATACATAAAATGGTACAAATCTTTATAAATTAACATTAGGTAATGACAGCTGTAAAATTTGACTATTACTATTGCCTACCAGAATATGCCTACTGCCCACAGAGCAGATGTTTCAACCCCAATCCCGATTAAAATTACCATAACTTATGACAAAAAAATACAGTTCATGCCAGTCACGGACATCCTAGGCTTAAGCATAAGGTCTTTCATACTTTGATAATCCCTTGAACAGGTCCAAGTCTCAAAATTTCCTCCACTCACATATGTCTTTGGTGAGAAATAATTATTTCCAGATAATTAACAGATAATTACCAGAATAATAATTATTTTGGTTCAACTATCAACAACAATTAATAAATACATGCCATTCCCTTTCCATCTGAGCCCATAACTTTAGCTGTTTTCACATCGCAAACCACGTAAGTACAAGAATGCATGGCATCGCCCTCAATCCACCTTTCATTCCAGCAGTAGG
This sequence comes from Candidatus Latescibacterota bacterium, assembly GCA_047615425.1. Classification (GTDB taxonomy): domain Bacteria; phylum Bacteroidota; class Bacteroidia; order Flavobacteriales; family Flavobacteriaceae; genus Patiriisocius. Next base: position 2,264 of record JBLHGH010000233.1, on the reverse strand, counting down.
CCATAGCCGAGGTCAGTTTTTTGGTGATGCTGTTTTTGATGATAATCTCATGAATAAATTCTACATCATCAATCTTTTCACCGTCACGGCCCACCAATCTAAATCCTGAGGTCTGGGTCCTATTAAAAGTCGCTGTCCAGAAATTCATCCAGGTTCGCGTAGAAACGTGGCACATGATATATTTCATGTCTGATTTATTGAGCTTCTTATCGTCAGGGTATTTGATAGACAGCATATTCAGGAAAAGTTCATTAAATACCATGCCATTCACCTTATCAGTATTTGTCTTGAAGCAAAGATAACGATTCTTAGTGAAGAATCCTTTGGTATTGATAAACATGTGTGTAGATTTTGAGAGCCTTTTAATCCAATGAGCTCCATTACTCTGCCCCCGCGGGATTTCATTCATACCACTAAAGCCCGCAGCTACGATATCAGATTTTTTGGCATGAGCAGCACTTTCAGTAATTTTCATTGCAATTGATTTGCGGTCTTGAATAGTTTTTGCTTGGTCTGAGCAGCCTCGATTTCTGAGAATTACATCGCTCCATTTTTTGAAACAACCCATAATCCATATGCAATGGGTGCCCCCCTGGGCCCCCAGCCACTCTTGCAAGCACTCCGACGATACTTTATCCTCTGAATTTCCCGATTGCTACGGGTAACTTTCTTCAAAGTAAAATTTCCAAAACTTTCCTTTGGATTGGTCGAATATAAATTTGCAGTCCGCTACCTCAAATAGCACCAGACTAGCCGAGTAGACCGTGTACTATATTTCCATGTCTTGCAAACGGGTTAGTTTTGTAAGATCCTCAGTCAAAGCTCGCTGGTCCTATGGAATCATGTAACCAAACAGTCTGACCACCGACGGGTACAGTTTCAGCACTCTAATGGTGATCGCGGGGTGTTGTGTTGCGATACCATTCATTAAGTCATTCATTGCATTTTCCATCAAGACGAACATCGGACTCACAGGGTTGATTTCAGTATTTTCATTGGCACATTCCTCTGAATCACTGTCTTCAAAAATTGCCATATCTGCAGTGGCTTTTTTCTTAGCCATTTCTTTCTTGTGAGCAACCATGGCCATTGCTGTATCTTGAGTACTGCCCGTAGTCGTCAAGTTGTATTTGGTAATCTCTCTCTCCTCGGCGATGCAGCTTTTGTTGATAACTTGGATATTGCCCCGGGCAAAAAATTTGTTTTTCATTGCAGCAAAACTGTTTTGATAGGAACGTTGTTTTTTGTTGGCCTTCTTCTTGATTTTGAGACGAACCGGTGGCGTTGTTTGATCAGCAATCCCCGATTTCTGTTTGATAATCACCGCTATGTCTGACATGTATTGGCTGTCGCTTGAATCTGAGCTATCATCGCTGTAAGATTGACCTTTCGAACCTAGGTTGACAGCCATTGAAGTGAGGTCAGAAATATCCCCTTGGAATAATGCTCTGATAGGTGCTCCACTTTTAGCAGTCGGTCCTAAAAATTTTTTAGTAAAGAGTTTTCAGGTTTTCCCGAGGAATTGATTTTTTTTATTCTGTGGGATTTTGGAAATTATAGGGAATTGGAATTTTGGAAAAAAATGAATTACCTTGGAGCTCGTATGCTTTAAGTAACAAATGTTTCATGTTGGTCTGCTGGCTTGTGGGGTTGGTCTGGGAGAAATGTCTTTGCTGTTGCAAATTTGTGCCCTTGAATGGGGCCAGCATGTTTCTATCGAATTGGAACGGCTGGTAGCTTGGGTTTTGTTGGGGGATTGAACTTTCCCCGAAGAATTCTGAGAATTGCTACGATCTCTGAGCAATTAGTGGGTTTTGTGTTGGCGCCTCAAAGGGTAGAGCACTATTCTCAAAGACAGGAGGTTTTTGTGGGCAGGTACCAATTGGAAGTTGCAGTTTTTGATCTTTGTGCAATAAAGAACTAACCATATTGGGATCATAGAATAGTGCGGGCATACTGGGTCCAAAAGGCGAAAATGCCTGCCTTCCGTCGAGTAATAGGTTTGACTGCGAAAACTGTGTAAGAGGACTATCATCTACCTTTGAACTCAACTTCTCAGTGTTGTTAGGAATCATTTTTGCTAAGAATGAAATGTTTATTACTTTCGTCTAAATGGAACATTATTAAAAAAAATTATTCTAAAAGATAGATTTGAATTTTTGATAGATTTTCTAACCTTATCTCTAAGGACGGAAAATATCTCTCAACCTAAAGTCAGAATCCCCCTAAAGTCAGAAGCCACCCTATTAATGGGCTCAAACAAA
>JBLHGH010000232.1:0-3289 GCA_047615425.1 Candidatus Latescibacterota bacterium | reverse complement strand
GTTGACGCTTAATTCAGCAGATACTATCGAAAGTGTTGAGATATTCAGCATCGTTGGTCAGCAGGTTATGAACCAAGCAATCAATGCAACTTCAACAGACCTTAATGTATCAGCCTTAAGTACAGGAACGTACTTAATGAAGGTAATCGTTAATGGTCAAACAGGAGTTTACAAAGTGATTAAAGAGTAATAATGGAAAGAAGGTGTTTAATTTAGTTAATACGTAGATTAATTTAAATACTAAAGCCGCTTCAATTTCGATTGGAGCGGCTTTTTTTTTATAATTTCACGATGGGTTAAGTTATTCTTTCACTCTTCTTGTATAATACAATGAATTGGCGGGCTGTGGAACAGGTTTAAATATCCAAGAAAAGAATATGTTCAAGGTTTATTTCGTGTAGCATAGTGCCGTAAATAAAGGTGAGGAATTTAAAAGCACAAAATTTTAATGAGTTGCTTTAAGCATTACAAAGGCTTCTTCCACGTAGGTGTAAAAATCTGAGCTGAAAGATGTTCCTGTTGTGCCACCTCTTTGATGCCCTAAACGCACGATTATCACATCATCTTCTGGACTTACAATCACGTATTGTCCCAAAATACCGCGCATTACGAAAAGCTCTTTATCAAGATGATTACTAAGCCAAAAACCATAACCGTATTGCGGACTGTCTTCAAAACGAGCTGAGACCGATTGCGCAACAAAAGTGGAATCTATTAATTGTTGCCCATTCCATTTTCCATGATCTTTATACAGTTTCCCAAAGCGTGCAAAATCCCGCGCATTACTAGCAATACAACAGTAAGATTTTACAAGTTGATGCTCAGTATCGTCTACTTGCCATAATGCTTCTTGTTCTGCGCCCATTGGCTGCCAAAAGGCATCAGATAGATAATTAGCAAGTTTTTTACCCGTCGCTTTTTCAATGGCCATCCCTAGCAATTCAGTATTTCCACTAAGGTATTTAAAGGCTTGTCCTGGCGTTTCAACTACTTTTTGATTGAGTATTGTTTCTGCTAAGTTATCATCGTAATACGCACGCGCCGTTACGCTAAATGGACTCGTATAAGACTCATCCCAATCAAGCCCGGAGGCCATGGACGACAAATCACCAACCGTAGTTTGAGAATCTTCATACTGCTCGAAAAATTCTGAGATAGGCTGGTCTAGACTTTTAATAAAACCATCTTTAATAGCTTTGCCAAGAAGCGCACTGGTAATGCTTTTCGCCATTGAAAATGAATTGGTTTGAGAATCTACCCCATAACCATCGGCATAGTTTTCATACCAAATACTATCATTTTTAATAATTAGAAATGCAACGGTTCCTAGTTCGGAATTCGTATTTGATAGGTTTTTGGTTGCTTCACCACTATTGTAATTTTTATGCTGCGGCCAAGCCTCTGGATTTGAGCTTGGAGGAATGGACATGTTGTCGAAATGTGGATGGTCATCGATATACGCGGTAGTATGCCCCGTCATGTAGACCACACGAACACCTTTAATGATATAGTCATAATCAAAAAGGTACAATGCTGCAACAATAAGCAGGACTGTTCCTAAAAACCATTTTAATATGCGTCTAAGATATTTCATTTAAAATAAGGATTGTTGTTTAACTGGACTCTCGTGTTCGAGTAACCATTTTTTTCTATGAAGTCCGCCAGCATATCCTGTAAGCGAGCCGTTAGTACCAATGACACGATGGCACGGAATAATAATTGAAATTGGATTTTTTCCATTTGCTGAAGCGGCCGCACGAATTACTTTAGGATCTCCGAGACGGTTTGCCATTTTTTGATAGGTTTCCGTCTTCCCGAAGCGTATTTGTTGTAGTTCGTCCCAAACGCGTTTTTGGAAATTGGTGCCTAAAGGCGAAAGCTTTAGGTCGAAAGCGTTTCGGTCTCCATTAAAATATTCTTTTAGCTGAAAAGCAGCAACTTTTAAATTATTAGGAATTTCAGACGTAGCTCTTTCAGAGACATCATCGATAAACAATACGGAAGCAACACCTGTCTCATTTCCCTTGAGTTCAAGCGTTCCAATAGGAGTGTTTATGTAGGCTAAATCCATTAGTCTTAATTTGTTTTAGGTTTCCCTCAGTTTTTGCGTACTTGTGCGCGGCCTTTGCCTTCTTGGGCGTTAAGTTTTAAATAGGCAGGGGCAAAACTCAACCGTGCCACTTCCAATAGGGAACATACGAAAGAAAAGGAAACAGACAGTAAAGCGTAAACTATTAAAAGCGTCATTTTCGATAGAAATTTCACTACAAGATATTACTTTTCGGAATCAACGTGTCAAAATCTAAAGGAAAGTTACCATCCCACATAGCGAGGTGGCTCAATTTCATTTAGGTTCAAGTAAACAACCAATTGACCTCGATGATGGCTGACATGGTCTTGCATCAAGTTCATTATTTGCATCTTACTTTTTGGCCCTGAAAAGAACGTCACTTCGTCTGAGAAGGTTTCCGGAGTGGCATTTCGAATTATAACAGCAGCAGCATTAAAGGCCTTTGTTATTTCAACTATTACAAGTGCTTTTGTTTCTGGGATTGTCTTATCGCCACGTTCAAATTCAAGCTCGGTAAAATATGTGGTGCTCAACCAAGCCATATTTTCTTTAATATGCATGAGTTGTTCTTCAAAACTCATTTGGCGCTCGGTGGGTTTAAAGCCGAAATGTTCTGCTGGCATAGCCTCTGCCATTACTACAAGATAGTCTCTAGAATTTTCCCATTTTTCTAGGAATGCTTCTTTATAAGTTGGTTGTTGGGCGTAGTTTGAAAATGTCAGACCAAGGGCTAAAATAGAGACAATTAGTTTCATTTGAGTAAGTTACGAAATTAGTTTGACCACGTCTTTAGCAAAGTAGCTAGCAATGATATTTGCTCCAGCGCGCTTAATGGATGTAATTTGTTCGAGCATGACAGCATCATGGTCTAACCAACCTTTTTCGGCTGCGGCTTTTAGCATGGCATATTCACCACTTACCTGATAGACGGCAACCGGCACATCCACCGCATCTTTAATGTCACGAACAATATCTAGATAAGCCAGGCCCGGTTTTACCATGACAATATCTGCGCCTTCATCAATATCCATTAAAGTTTCTTTTATGGCCTCTGTCCTGTTGCCAGGATCCATTTGATAGGTTTTTTTGTCCTTCGGAATGTTATCAATATCTACTGGAGCCGAATCTAAGGCATCTCTAAACGGACCATAAAAGGCAGATGCATATTTAGCGCTATAGCTCATTATGCCCGTTTTGAAAAAGCCTTCATTTTCCAGG
>JBLHGH010000231.1:0-3310 GCA_047615425.1 Candidatus Latescibacterota bacterium | reverse complement strand
GTATCACAATATATGCAACATAGCGCCAAATTTTTTCAGAAATAATCTTAAGGTAATCCACTGGCATCCTTTTGCAAAGCGTCTACTCTGGCTTTGGCTCGCTTTGCAAAAGCGCGCCATATAGTTGTAGTTCATAAAAAAGCCATTGAGAAATCAAGGGCTTTTTTTAAGCTGACTAATTTACTATTTACTACTCGTATTTCAAAGCATTTACGGGATCCGAATTGGCCGCGAAATATGCCTGTGAACTTACTGTTATCAATGCAATTATTAACGCCAATAGCGTAGCAAAGACATAAGGCAAAATAGGCATATCAATCTGATATGAGAAGTTTGAAAGCCAATTTTTAGCTAATAAGTAGGTTATTGGCCAGGCAAAAATATTAGCAATTAACACCAATTTTATGAAATCCTTGGTGAGCATTTGCATTATCTCCTTTACCGATGCGCCCAGTACTTTGCGTATTCCTATTTCCTTCGTTCTTTGTTCGGCAGTATAGGAAGCCAAGCCATAAAGACCCATTGCAGAAATAATAATAGCTAAAATCGTAAGAAATAGGAACATCATTCCAAAGTTTTCTTGCTGTCTTAGCAAGGCTCCAAATTTGTCATCGAGATACGTGTATCTAAACGGATGTGTAGGTTCCAATTTATTCCACTCATTCTCAATAAAACCAATAGTTGCCTTTGAGTCGGTAGCGGCTATTTTAAAGGATGCATACCATACATTATTGCTTACTCGGAGAACCATAGGTCGAATCGGGCTGTTGAAGCCTTCGATGTGAAAATCCTTGACAATTCCGATGATATTTCCATATGCTTTATCTCCTTGTTGGTTTATAAAATGACCCATACGCCTCCCGACTGCATTATCGATATTTAGGTTTTTTACCGCCGTTTCATTCAGAATAAAATAGGCAATCGAGTCTGATTCTTTTTCTCTATCAAATGTTCTTCCTTCTAACAAGCTAATGTCCAACGTTTTTAAGAAGTCGTAATCTACTTCCATATTCCATAAAGGCATCTGTTCTTCGCTTCCTTCCATGGTATACATGTTTTGATTGGGATTGTCTCCAGGAAAATAGGAAGCTCTCGACATGCTCAGTACATTGCTGTTTTTCTGAAAAATACCTTTATAGTTTCTGAAATTTTCTGCCATCGCATCCGTTTGTATAGGAACTACGATTACTTGATCACCTTTAAAGCCAATATCCTTATCGTGAAGAAAAGAAATTTGATTAAAAATAATGATCATACCAATAATTAAAATGGTGGAAGCAGTAAACTGAATTACAACAAGAGATTTTCTTAGTAATGCTCCACTTTTTGTTTTGGTAAGATCTCCTTTTAATACAGATATTGGCTGAAATGCTGATAGGAAAAATGCTGGGTAACTTCCCGCGAATAAGCCATAACTTAAGGTTACTAGTAATGCAAATATTATAGTCGTTCCAAAGTGTTCATTAAAAAGTGACAGATTGGTTTCCAAGATATTATTAAAGCCAGGTAAAAATAACTCTACAAAAACAAGCGCTAAAAAAAGAGCCAAAAAACTCTGGATGACCGATTCAGTCAAAAACTGAAAAATTAGCATCTTTCTCGAAGCACCGCTAACTTTGCGTACACCAACTTCTTTCGCTCTTTTACCAGCTCTGGCAGTAGACAAATTCATAAAATTGATACCGGCTATTAAAATAACCAACAATGCGATTCCGATGAAAACATATAAATACATAATGTTCCCATTTTGCTCAATCTCCCAATCCTTTTGAGAATAAAGATGGATATCTGCTAAGGGTTGTAATTGATACTCAAAGGCATTACCCTGCTCTAAAAATTCCTCAACAGTAATTTTCATAAATCGTTCAACATCGGGTGCGATTTTTTTCATAAAATTACGCTTCATTTCAGCTTCAAATGCTACCAGATCTGCACCCTCTTTCAACTTCACATACGTATTGTTATTATTAGACATCCATACATTTTGGATTTCGTTGCTCGCTATAAACATATCGAAATGGAAATGGGCATGCCCACTTGGTTCTTTTACGATACCTCGTACGATATAATCAGTTCTGTTGTCATAATTAACAACTTCTCCCAAGGCATTTTTATCACCAAACAATTTTCGGGCAGATTCTTCAGTAATTACCACTGCATTATCTTCTTTCAGTGCAGTATTTGGATCTCCATGGACAAAGGCGTAATCAAATACTTTAAAAAAACTGCTATCGGCATAAACTCCTTTTTGGATGTATACCTTGGTTTGTTCATGACGGACCATAATCTCCTGACTTACCGCCCGGAATCGGGTAGCGGTTTCTACATCTGTAAATTCGGTTCTAAATGCATTGGCCATAGGACTTGGAGATACAGGTGCATCCATTTTCTGTCCCATCATATCTGCCTTTATACCCGTTCTGTATACGCGCTCATAGCCGTTCCAATGTTTTTCGTAGCTTGTTTCATCTATAATAAATAAAAAGACAAGAATCGTTACTGTCAAACCCAACGCCAATCCCAAAATATTGATTATGGCATAGACTTTATTTTTTTTAAGGCTTCTGAAAGCTACTTTTAAATAATTCTTAAACATGATTTTTTACTTTTAAATTATACAGCAGCTTGCACTAATTTGCTTTTCTTTTCAGATATTATTTGTCCATCTAATAAATTGATAATTCTATTAGAATAACTGGCGTCATGTGCAGAATGTGTTACCATAATGATAGTAGTACCGGCTTCATTTAGCTCGCACATTAGTTCCATAACTTCATTACCGTGGGAGCTGTCAAGGTTTCCTGTTGGCTCATCAGCTAAAATTAATGGGGGTTTAGTAATCAATGCTCTTGCAACTGCTACACGTTGTTGTTGTCCACCAGATAATTGTTGTGGAAAGTGAGAAGCCCTATGTGCAATACCAATTTTTTCGATAAGCTCGTTCACTCTTATTTTACGCTCCGAGCTACTTACTTTATTATAAAGCAACGGTAATTCAATATTCTCGAAAACCGTTAGTTCGTCGATCAAATTAAAGTTTTGAAATATAAAACCAATGTTCGCTTTACGTACTTCTGAACGTCCTTTCTCGTTAAGTTGCGCTATTTCGTTTCCGAGAAATTCATAACTACCGCTTTCCGGCTTGTCTAGCATCCCCAAAATATTTAGTAATGTAGATTTTCCGCATCCTGAAGGTCCCATAATAGAAACAAATTCTCCCTGGTTAATTTCGAATGATACTTCGTTCAATGCGGTCGATTCGATTTCGTCTGTTCTGTACACTTTGCTTAACTTGTCTAACTTGATCATG
>JBLHGH010000230.1:0-3341 GCA_047615425.1 Candidatus Latescibacterota bacterium | reverse complement strand
AAAGTGCCTCAGCACCTTTGCGGTCAGATTTCGGCACACTCGGAATGAAAGCCAAACAAAACTGTCAATCCACAACGAAATCATAACCAATACCGTTGTGTGGCATTACACGAGCAACATTACAATAAATTAACGAGTAAATAATTTCACTGCATGAGAAAAATTAGAATAGTACAATTCATTATGGCAACCTTATTTTTAGTTTATAATTCAGACCTTAAAGCTCAAGATAAACGTCCTAATATAATTTTGATACTAGCAGATGATTTGGGATTCGAGTGTATAAATGCAAATGGAGGAACATCTTACCAAACACCAAACATAGACAAACTTGCATCACAAGGTGTAAGGTTTGAGAACTGCCATTCACAGCCAGTTTGCACGCCTTCAAGGGTGCAAATTATGACAGGTCAATACAATGTTAGAAATTACATAAAATTTGGCCTACTTGATAGAAGCCAGACCAGTTTTGGAAATCTTTTTAAGAATGCAGGTTACAAGACAGCTATTGCAGGAAAATGGCAGTTGGGCATTGAAAAAGATTCGCCACAACATTTTGGTTTTGACGAGTCATGCCTTTGGCAACAGATGCTACCAAGAACTGATACTTCTGGTCATGATACCCGATTCTCAAATCCAGTCTTAGAATTTAATGGTGAAGCAAAGCACTTTAACAATGGTGAATATGGTCCAGATATAACGAGCGATTTCGTCTGTAATTTTATCGAAAAAAACAAAGACCAACCATTTTTTGCTTACTATCCAATGATCCTTACCCATTGCCCTTTTGTTCCTACACCTGATTCGAAAGATTGGGATCCACAAAACAAGGGATCTTTAGAGTACAAAGGAAAGGAGATGTATTTTCCAGACATGGTTTCTTATATGGACATGCTCGTTGGAAAAATAGTATCAAAAGTGGATGAATTAGGCCTTAGTGAAAACACGCTGATTATTTTCACAGGGGACAATGGAACAGACCAACCGGTTGTATCCATGTTCAGGGGAGAAAAATATCCCGGTGGCAAAAAACAAACAACCGACAACGGAACACATGTACCTCTTATCGCTCGCTGGGAAGGGACTATTGAATCAGAAAAAGAATCTTTTGATATGGTTGATTTCAGCGACTTTTTACCAACGATTTGTGATGTAGCTAATATAGAAATCCCATCTAACATTCCTATTGATGGAATTAGCTTCCTTCCTCAACTTCTTGGTAAAAAAGGAAAACCAAGAAAATGGATATATAGTTGGTATTCATCCAATGGAAAACTTGAAAACTTGAAAGAGTTTACTAAAAACACGGAATATAAGTTGTACACGACTGGTAAGTTTTATAATATTAAGGATGATTTTTTTGAGAAATCGCCTCTCTCATTGGACAGCCTAAACAAACAGGAAAAGAGAGCTTATAAGTCATTGACAATTGCTCTGGAAGTTTATAAGGATACACGAGAGGTAAACAAATAATATATCAAACTATAATAATAATAATAACGCCACACAACATTTTGTATAAGTAATGGCAGGAAAAGTACTAAATATAACGGTTTGTAGCCCGCTCAAACTGCGTAGCGGTTTGACAGGAAAGAGCTACGCAACCTGCCACTACTCATACAATTTACCGTTATACACAATTAAAAAACAACAAATATGAAAACATTATCACTTTTATCAATAATATGCTGTTTTAGTTTGATTTTTGAAGCACAGGGACAGAGAGAATATCCTCCACATATTAATGGAGCAGAGGAAATTACATATAAAACTGTTAACGGAACCAAACTGAATTTATGGGTATTTAATCCCGATAAACATAAATCAACAGATAATGCACCTGCCATTGTGTTTTTCTTCGGAGGTGGATGGAATTCAGGAAGTCCTACTCAATTTGTAAAACATTGTGAATATTTATCGGCGAGGGGAATGGTTGCGATAGTTGCCGACTATCGGGTTAAAAATAGGCATGGTGTTCCTGCCAAAGATTGTGTATCGGATGCGAAATCAGCAATTCGTTGGGTTCGTGAGAATGCTTCGGAATTGGGTATAGATAGCAATAGAATTGCTGCAGGAGGCGGTTCCGCAGGAGGTCAATTAGCTGCGGCATGTGCCACTTTGCCAAAATTCGATGATGAAAATGAAAACAAATTAATCAGTTCAAAACCGAATGCTTTGGTTCTTTTTAATCCGGCTCTAGTGCTTTCCCCTATTGATAGTGGAGAAAAAAAATGGAATGAGAAACTGGCCGGTTTGGAAAAAAGATTGGGAACAGAACCCGTGAACATGTCACCTTATCATAACATAGTTGCTAAATTGCCGCCAACAATTATTTTTCATGGAACAGACGATGAAGGCGTACCATTTATGTCGGTAGAATTATTTACTAAAAGGATGCATGAGTTTGACAATACATGTACTTTGGTTGCCTATCAGGGAGAGGGACATGGTTTCTTTAATTACGGAAAAAAATCTAATACCGTATTCGTTGATACCGTACATAAAATGGATGAGTTTTTAGTGTCCTTAGGTTACCTTAAAGCACCACCGGAGACAGTAGTTACTACGAATTAAAGTAAAAAATGTAATTCTGATTATACGAATAACACTAAAAAAACCTATTAAAAATTTGTTTCTAATAGTTACATAATAGAGATTGGACTACAACAAATAAAAATAATAAAATATAAATAAAAGCGTATAACACCGGCTATAATTCATTGTGGCATTGTTACTAAAATGAAATTTAATGGCTATATTTAAATTTTAAAACAAAATATGACATATTCGTTGTCACAGTTTTTATTTGGCTTAAAAAGTGCCTCAGCACCTTTGCGGTCAGATTTCGGCACACTCGGAATGAAAGCCAAACAAAACTGTCAATCCACAACGAAATCATAACCAATACCGTTGGCATTCATTTAAAAGAAAGGGTGGTATTTGAGCACCTAATAAATGGAAACTGATTGAATATTCTGCAATAAGTAGGATAAAAGAAAATAATAATATTCTAAATTTTTAAGAATGGAAGGATTAATAATGGATTATCCTCTGACAACAAATACTATTCTTGAGTATGGAAACAGCGTGTATTATCATAAAAAAATAATAACCCATTTACCAGATGGAACGCGACATGAGTATCGTTTTGGTGATATGTATAAACGCTGTAAAAAGTTAGCCAATGCGTTAACACAGAAATTAGGAATCACAAAAGGTGATATGGTGGGCACTTTTGCGTGGAATCATGGTCCTCATGTAGAATTATACTATGGGGTATCTGGTATAGGAGCTGTTTGTCACACTATAAATATTCGATTATCACTCAATCAGATCGAATA
>JBLHGH010000229.1:0-3353 GCA_047615425.1 Candidatus Latescibacterota bacterium | reverse complement strand
ATTGGCCAATAATATTAACTAGCCTTGTAGGCATTACTTTATGGGTATCATGGTAGCGGATAAGACGTTAAAGGGTTTTGAAACTTTTACTTCATTTTAGAGTCTATGGTTTCAAGGTTTTTACTAGAGTTTTTTACTACAGGGTATGTATTATGTCGTTATGTCGGTCACGCTTTTTTGTTCGTTGCTTGTTGCTTCTATCTATTGCTTCAATGCTGCTATTTTCGTCCATTAATACTCACGCAGCAGAAAAAATCAACACCTTAGAGAAAACAGGTTTTTTTAGTTATGAAGCTTCTGGCACTGCGATTCGCGGCACCGATACAGTTGCCTATTTTACTCAAGGCAAGCCCGTGAAAGGCTCTGATAAGTTCACAACCGAATGGCAAGGCGCCACATGGAAATTTGCCTCACAAGAGCACCTAGACCTATTTTTTGCCAACCCAGAGAAGTATGCCCCGCAGTTTGGTGGCTATTGTGCTTATGGCGTATTTAAAGGTCAGCTGGTGAAAATTGAACCAGAGAATTGGACGATAGTCGACGATAAGTTGTATCTGAATTTTAATGGCAGCATCCAAAACACGTGGGAAAAAGACACCGAGCGATATATTCAAGCCGCCGGTGCCAATTTTCATACGTTATTGGCGCAATAGTGGGTCATCGAAATTAAAGAGGCCTGAGTTCTTAAATTTTTCTCACAGATCAAGATTTCTGGTTAAAACCTCTGCGGATGTAATAATTCGCTTGGTTCGATACAGCTCAGGATGTTTTTCGTCGTCGCTGTACCCTACTGGTTCTCCAGCCCCCGTGTTGACGAACCAAGAGTTTTCCGGCCTGCGACTATCTAGTAGTTTTTTAAATGCGGCTGGAGTGACCCCCAGCGCTTTAGCCGCTGCATTGTAGGTACAGCGAGTTTTAGCTTCGTTCAGGTAATCGCGTATAAGAGTAATTTTATCCTGCATTAAATAATGATTCCTAGTGAGTTAACAGTGAATTAGACAGGATCAGCAATAAGCCTGCTTAGATGGATTGCATATAAGTCATTCCCCAATGTGCCAAGATAACCTCTAAACACCATCTATTCAATACCAGTCGCCACTTTACACCTCCAAATACCCCAAAATACACTCCCCGCTCCCCCACTGGCGCATTTAATCGACGGATATTGCGGTACAGCCGTAATATTAACCATACCGTTATCAGTATTTAAAAAGCCAAAAAGGTAAAGCCCAGCTCATATTTCGCTATTTTCGCTTCGGAGTAGCTGCTTATAGATTTTTAGTGGTTGCTTGTATTCGTCAGTATATCTACTCAACTCGCCTATTAGCCTAGGAGCCTGTCCGAGAATAAAGGCCGTAGCGAGGGGAAACAATGTTGAGTCCATTTTTTCGAACATTTGAGGCGAATAGTGGTTCTATTCAACGAAAATGATCGGAAAAATGGGCCGAAATAGTTTTTCCGCAGCAGGTTCTCTATTCTCGGACAGACTCCTAGTTGTGTACATGTCACCTGCGTATTCACATTATCCTAAATACCGCAGTTGAATCTACTGCGGTATTTAGAATTATGAATAGATGATTCCTGTAGCCGCTGTAGTCACACCAACTATTACCCCTAACATATTGCAAGTAAATATAGGCCAATCCTTCTGTTCCTTGAAAAGTGCGTAGCTGACTCAGGCCATACAGTTCACTGTTGTCGCAATAGGAAGGATGATAGAACCAGTTTGACCGTTTACATTCAAAATTATCTGGTCGATATAGGCAGAAAACATTAGTATTGCTGCAATAGATGCAAACCAACCGATTTTCTGTACATTCTGCTCTTTCATGCTTACCTTATTCTCTTAAATCTCAGTCAATTCAAATTTACCAATCACCTGACAACGAGAAGTAATCCTCTGTGCGCGGTATTTTTACTGTGACTTTTAACGCTGAACATCCACCGTTAGGAGGTTAATAGACTAGTAAATAGACGGCATACTGATGTATCAGCTACGCATAAAAAGGTAAACAAATTGACTGTAAACCAGATTCCTCAAACACAACGGCCATAAGCGAGTGTAGGTGCTAAAGGACAAGCTACCTAAGCACGAAATTCAACGTTTACATCAAAAGAATTTCCATAGCAGGGATCAATTAGAAATTTGTTCAATCCTGCAAATCACTCATCGTCACTCTATCATCACTAATAACCGTAGTAAAATGACCCTCTTTTTAAACCGTCACAAGTCCAGAAGGAGTTAGGCGGTCTCATAGCAAGCTTATCTATCGGAGGTGTCGTATTAGCGATAGCCGTTTTTAGTACCGCTTTATTATTGACAATAATAATAATTTTTCCTTTATTACTATTACCACCATCATAACGACCTCCGGCAGTTTTACCAGACTAAATATAACCACGAATATACTGTACCCATCTAAATTGCTCCGCCAGCGTCTTATCCTTAACAACCGCAAAACCTAACTTCTTTACGATGTCCCACGCCGCGAGGAACCGCTCGCCATCATTATTATAAAGAACAGATAATCATATGATTTTTGAACGTAGCGAATTTTTTGTATGATTTTATTGTTATTCATTAGACTTAAAATTAACGCGAAAAAGTATAAGGCTATCGAGGGCAAAATTCAACAGGCTTTATTGAAAGCAATTATACCTGTCGCCAAAATCTACAAAGAGTATGATTTCATATTATTTGTGATCATTTCATTAAACCATTAGAAATGGCTAGACTTACTCAGGCTGCTTTTCAAAAATCTTCACCCCATCAGGGATTCGGTACCAACTCAATTTTTCACACACCCAAACATGAGTTGACGGCTCAAATAGAGTATCATCTGAAAAATTTACAGGTTTTAATTTTAGCCTAATAGTTTCTGAGTCTTTGGGGTTGTAATGATAAATTCTATTACCGCAAGTAGGGCAAAATTTTGCGTGCGTTCTATTACCACTATCAGCAGGCCAACCCCAATTTTTCAACTCGCCATTAAATTCAATAGTATTTGCGCTAATAATAGCCGTTACGCTAAACGGACTAGTAGAAAGTTTTTGACACTCAGTGCAATGGCAAGCCACAACTATACGAGGCTTTCCATTCAACTTATAGGTCACTTGCCCGCACTGGCAAGAACCCTCGATTGGATATTTAATCATGGAAAAATACCATGTTTTGATTTTCAAAGCTAAAAATAGTTGACGGAGGATGCAAAAAAGCGAATAAAGTGAAAAAAAACGCCTCCATCCCCGTTACCTTAATCGCGTTTATACAAAGATTCAATCGTGCTCGATTCTATTGTGTGTGCATTTATCATGTAACCGGTTAATGCACCAGAGGCATCTTCCGGCAACTC
>JBLHGH010000228.1:0-3376 GCA_047615425.1 Candidatus Latescibacterota bacterium | reverse complement strand
CTAAGAAGAGAGTACCTAATAAAGATCCAGCACCGTCTATAAAATAAACCCCCGCATTTATAGTTTCCCCTCCTGGAGCAACACTTCCAAATGCTGCAGCATGGCTAGTGTCCGTATTTGGCAGAGCCATAAGCGCTGTATAAGCGTTATCTATATCTATTTCTGCTTGTTCTGTAGCATCATTAGCAGTTTCAAAAGAGCTTATAGTAATAGATGCCTCATAACCAGTTGAAGCGCCAACATCTGTTCCAATATCACCATTAATACCAGATGTACCCGTATTTGACACAGCACCTACATTAGTATAAAGGGCATAATTGGATAGAATGCCCAAAACATCAACAGCGGGAGCAGGACTACAGTCCGTCTCACAGAATATTGGAATTGTACAAGTACCAGGAGGCGGACCTACGGTACTTCCGGCTCCAGCGGTTATCGCTCCTTCCATGGTAAGCATTCGTCCTTCAAGAATAGTATTTGTACCAAGACCAACAGCTCCTACTTTGGAAAATAAGGTTCCTTTTAGATTTACACTTGCCGCAACAGAAATAGCTCCATCAGCAATAAAAAAAACATTGCAAGATTGTGTTCCATTAATTAATTCAATCGTTGCACCAGCTCCTACGGTCAATGCACCGTAATATTTGATAACAAAGAAAGCATCAGGATCTCCTCCTCCATCAAGAGTAAGAGCTCCCCCTATAGATCCAGCACTAGCTATGGAATAAACTCCAGGCGAAATCGATTCGCCAGCTCCAAAAGCAGGAGCATGGGTGCTAGGATAGTCAACAAAAAGGTCATTAAGATGAATATATAACCTCATTAAGTCGAATCTGCACTGAGCAGTTATGGAATCCGTTCCGTATACGTTACCTTCAATACTATCTCCGCTAATTACTCCAATATATGCACCAGCATCGCCTGTCCAATTGGCTCCCGCGGCAGTTGTAATAGCTCCAGCTCCGGTATACCCTTCAAAAGAGGTAAGTATTCCTAAATTAACTGTTCCCGTTGGGACTGTTTGACTAAAGCAAACATTTGAAAATAACAACATTGTAAGCGTAGTTATAGACACTAATACAGAATAAAATTTTCGCATTTTCAGTTTTTTAAATTAGGTTTTTTGATGACTGAGGCTAGTTTAAGCAGCAGATCAACGGGGTAAGATATATGTCGTCAGAACGATTCTGAACTATCTGACGTTGAGTGATTTTTTTGAATCTCTATTTCCTTGCAATCGTTCGCATTACTATACGTAGTCAAATTTACACGACTACAAAAGGCTCTTAACTCTTAATTAGTTATTTATTGAAACCGAGAGTCTATTCGTGAAATCTCAATAAGCTTTGACAAAATTACATCATTATTGGCATGTATTTCCTAAAATAGGCACGAGTGACCATATAACGGGCATAAACACATGATTAATGGTTATGAAACGTTATTACACGCCTATAAATCGTTCCTTTTTCACATGTAATAGCAAGTTAATCGATAATATACATCTATTAATCATCATAAATAAGCTATTCATAGGCGAGGCGTTTCCGCGCTTTAGCACGATAACATACATATTGCCTAAACTCAAGCTATGCGCAGGGTTTAAATTATTTACAGGATCGATGAGAAATCGCATACCAATAAAGGCGCAATTAGTTGTTCTTCTAGTTCGTTTCGATAATTTGTTCTTAGCTGAAATCATCAAAGTAACCTTGGACTAAATTCTCGCTATTCAATGCACTAACCTGAATAAAAACGTCTTCAAAAGTTTAAAAAGCCAAGGATGTATCATTTGTATAGTTTTAATAGTAGTAAGAATCCTTTTGTCCATAAAAAAAGTTCATCTCTGAATCAAAGACATGGCTAAGGTGTTTTGTTTCGTCATAGCCGGGATCCAAATGGACTCCATAGAAACATAATGCAACGGTCTGGTAAACACTTTTAATTTCATTGTTCTTAACAACCGCATGGGTCTACGCGAGGAATACATTCAAGTTTGTAGGGCCTAGACCCAATTCTTCGCAAGATAAATCGCCCTGACACATCAGTTTTAAGCATTTATGATCCGAGTAATATACTGGATAGGTTGTCTCATCAAAAGCCAACCTCGAATAATGTCAATTTGAAATTGCTTTTTCACCCATTGGCGAATGTTGAATCATGCGTTCAAATAAAACACGACTCTGTCGGTAAGCTAAAGCTATTGAACACTCAGTTATTCTTGTCGCCATGTATCCAAATTGCAAATTTTGGAACAAGCACATGGTAAATACCACCCAAATTGATTTTGGAAACTCGCACCTTTCTCTCCTAGATGTTGAAGGAGTGGCAGCATGAACGATTATTCACCGCTGCGGCTGCATTTCTTTGATATAAAGATCTAAAACTTTCAAATGGCCATTTGTAGAACTGCAATCCATTCGATAAACAACACAGTACCAATCTATCCAACAGTGCATATTGAAATTTAACGAAATTGTCTTTATCCTGTTGTCATACGATAGGTTTTACATCAGGCATAATGTAGAGGAAAAGTATTTACCAGCGATGCAAAAATCTCCTTTACAAATGAATGCACTGATTTTTCAGCCGCAAACCCTAGACTTTTATCGCCACACAAAAAGATTGAGCTAATTCTTTCGAATCCAATGCGCATGTTGGTTTAGCACAACAAGGCAAATAATTTGAAAGGCGTTATTGCATTTGCCTTGTGCGGAATAAAAAAAGCCCTGATAATAACTATCAGGGCTTTCAATATTTTCAACTTATTCTATTTAAGGGCAGCTGCTTCCGAACGCACCAAGTAAGATTAAAATATCTGATAAGTTGGAAACACCGTCGCCATTCAGATCACCTAGACAGTCTGATAAACATCCGAAATCCCCTAGAAACAATAATATATCTTGAACGTTGATTTGGCCATCTAAGTTGAGATCACCTAGACAAGAATTTTCCTCATCAGGATCAATCGTTCCATTACAATCATTATCAAAGCCTTCTCCTGTGCTAGGAGCACCAGGATAGATTTGGTCATTTGTATCGTCGCAATCTGTATTGTCCGAAACATAACCATCTGGTGCAGCTCCAGATTCAATAATTGATGAAAATAAGTCACCGAACAAATCACTGTCGGTATCTGCGTAGTATACATTCGATGCAAAGGCACATGAATCGTCATCGCAAGTTGCATTTGAATCGTAGTTGCTAGCAGCAGGATCAGTACAACCAAGTGTACCACTTCCGCCACATTCACCACATTGGTCAAGATCTAGACAAGAACCGTCATCGCAAGATGCGGTTGAATCGTAGTTGCAAGCAGCAGGATCAGTACAACCAAGTGTGCCACTTCCACCACACTCGCCGCATTGGTCAAGAT
>JBLHGH010000227.1:0-3388 GCA_047615425.1 Candidatus Latescibacterota bacterium | reverse complement strand
CTCTAGAAACGTTATAGCAGATTGCAACATGGACTGAAGACAGTATTATTAAAGCTGAAATCATATCTATTGCACTCATATCTATTCCTTTTTACACATAACGCCTTTGTATGAGGCTGGCATGAAGCGCCAGCGTAATGCCAGTCCTAGCCGCGTTTTTTAGCGGCGACATGACAAACTTGTTATAAGCAAAGTTCATTTTTGTATTTATCTAACAATGAAACTCTTAGGTTTACAGAAGCCAACTTTATATCGTTAACTGCTATCATGTACTTCGACGAATCAAAATCCTTGCTTTTTGTACGCAAATTCGTAGTCAAGGCTGTTATCGCGACAGATGCCTCTTGTAATACAATCAGTTGTTTATTTACTGTAGGAAAATAAATAGAAATCAACATTTCAATTTTAGAGAGTGATGTGGTGGCGTCGGAGTACATATTTTTTCCATCCAATATTTTAAAAAACTCATTTTTAAGACCCGACTCATATTCATAACTTTCCCAAAAAACCTCCTCCATTTTTTCTCTTAGTTTTTCTTTGTAGCTAAATTTTTCTGACACCTCAGCTTTTATTTTTTCAGTTAAGGATGTGGTTTTCTTTATTTGTTCGAGTATATTACTGACATCATTTTTTGTTGCATAACCTTTACCTTTTTGTATGAAATAAGAAGCTAAAAAAGTGGATGCACAGCCTACCAAAAAAACCAATAACGTAAGAACACCAAAAAATCTCCAGCTATACAATATCTTTCCAGTTACTATTTGCGTTGTAGCTTCTGTAAGTATTTCTATATCCATAATCTATACCTCATGGCTTATAACGCCAACATTAGCGGCTAAAATTGTAGAGCGAAGCGGAGCAATTTTTGTCCGCTAGATGTTTTTGTTAGGCATTACTGATTTCAATTGTATTTCCGAACGGATCATCAACAAAAATCCTATACAGGCCATCATCATACAACTGATTCTCAGTAATGCTTTTATAACCAGTGTCTTTTATTGCATCAATATAAGATTCATATTTTCCTGATTCAACGGTAATGCCAAAATGTTGAAAGCCTGCTTTATGTGATTCATGTTGATTCACGTGCAAGACAGAAGAACCAAGTGAATACCATGCACGAGGCCCTGTTATTTCGGGTGGAATTGTCAGCTCATCCAACTTTAGAACTTTGTCATAGAAATCTTTCGCTTCATCAATGTCACCCACTGTAATCATTATATGATCTACACCTGTTACTTTGATGCTCATTTTATTCCTCCAAGATGCCTAACGCCTTTGTCAGTTGCGTTTTTGGTGTAGTGGAGTTTTGGGGTAAAGAGGCATAGCCACCCCAAAACGGAGCGAAGCCCAAAACGTCAACTGGACAAATTTGTTAGGCATTTTTATTCCATAAATCTTCGGGGAATATACCGGTAACTTTACCTATACCCACAAGCCTTATAAATTGCTTAGGTGATACATTCAGAGACATAAATTCAAAATTTCTAGGGTACATTGCAATTACTTGTTCACCGTTCCACCAAAGTAAATCACCATTGTCGGAGATTGACCACAGACGATAATCAATCATGTTCAAACTATGCCAACTTTCGTTTTTGATGAAAGCCCAATGATTATTTTGAATCGCAAAATCTAAATTTGGATTTTCCGATTTCAGGAGAATATGGAAAAACTCATACGGGTTAATTCCATACTCTTCAATTAAATCGCTTAATTCAGATTCTACGCACTTATCGTTCATATTAATTGCGCCTAACGCCAAAAGAACCCGCGCCTACGGCGTCGGGTTGCTTGTTTTGTTAGGGCTGCTAGTGGCAGCAACCCTTGATTTAATGCCACGCCAAGTAAAATAGGACATTCCACCACCAAAAAATAACGCATGAAAAGCGAACATCCAAGCGATAGTAATAGCAGGGTTATCCCTATTTAGGAATGACATTATAATTGCGTACGGTAGCCCATAGTTTAATAGACCAACGGTTAGAAAATAACGAAGGTATCCCTTTTCAAATTGCTCCTTAGCTTTTTCCGGGTCGGGGTATTGGATGGTATCATCGCCACCAACTAAGCTCCCATCTATTAACACTTGGCAGCCAGTGCCGACACTGCCAGTTTTTTGTGCAATCCTAACTTCAATCTCTCGCTGAACCTCAGAAAAATCGTAACTTAAATTAATTGTAGAATTCATGCGGAAGAAACTACCTTTTACATGTTCTATAACAGAGCCATCAATTTCCAGAACTTCACTTGTGCGAAGAGGGAAAATTGATATTTTATTTATAACCCTGATTTTATGACCGTCAAAATCAATCTCCCAGACTTTATCCTTCATGTTACTCCTTTATGCCCTAACGCCTTGCTAAGTTGAATTTTTGGAGCTGATTGTTTTTGTGCTATTAAAGCACAAAACAAGCGGCGTAAAAAATTTCAATTTGAGCAATTTGTTAAAGTCCTTCAAGTGATTCAATCGGCTCAATTGAGGTAATAATTTTATTTTCATCGTATACCATGAAAAGGTTCTTTAAATACCAATTTTTTCCATTGTCGCCGCGCTCAACAAACTTGGGATATTTTTCCCTTAGTTCGGCTTTTACTTCATCAATATTTCTGCCAACCATATAGGTTTCTGTAAAAAACCGATAATCAAGATATTCGGATGTTTGCTTATGCATTTCATTTTCGAATGATTTATGATCAATATACATATTTATAGCTATATATGTAAGTGTCCCACATATGGCTAAAAGAATAACTGATGTGATAGGAAGGAAAGTTTTCATAGACCTTTAACGCTCGGCTAAGCTGCCGAAACGGAGTTGATTGTTGTGTGCTAGCGTAGCGGAAAAGCACAAAACGAGCAACGCAGTGGAGGTCAGATTGAGCTGCTTGTTATGTGATTTAAGCACACCACTCCCCAAGAGCATCGGATGATGAAAATCCATGCATCTTTATATTACTTGGATCATCGCCAAAACCAAGAGCAAATTCATTTTCTTTTTCTAGAGTGAGCAGCCAGTTACCATTATTTATAGCAATTGCCCAAACTACAGCGTTTTTATATACGTTATATTCTCCTTCGATCACACATGTGGAAGTTACGTTAACCTTCACGGGAACGATGACGCTGGAAATCAGTATATTTGATAATTTTTTCACGTAATCTTCGTAGATTTCACCTTTAGGAGTGATGACCCGAGCCTCTTCAGTACTCAAGGAATAGTTGATTTTTTCTAGTGCTTCAGATCTATTCATTTTTTCACATAACGCCGCATTCAGCGGCTTGTCCGCTGTAATGCCTTGTTAGGCGATGTTTCGCGGTAAACTAATATTGGATGAACTAAAATACGAGGGTATCGACTGGTTCTTACCATCGCTTCCATTCCAT
>JBLHGH010000226.1:0-3391 GCA_047615425.1 Candidatus Latescibacterota bacterium | reverse complement strand
TATTAGGACACTATTCAGGACGATATCAAGACTTGAACGCCTTTAAATTGGAAGCTGAAGAAATATTTACGAATGTTCTTTTAGCTAAAGATGGAAAAGTTTTTGAATTCTAATTAGGAAATGACCTTCGAAACTATCTATCATACATATAAAGACATGGTCTACAACCTAGCGCTTCAGTATGTTCAAAATTCAGAAGAGGCAGAGGAGGTTGCGCAGGATGTGTTCATGAAGGTGTATAAGAAGGCTTTAGGGTTTAAAGGCAAATCCACTTCAAAAACATGGGTATATCGTATTACCGTAAATACATCACTGGATTACATTAAGGCAAAAAATAGAAATAAGCGCCAAGGTTTGTTGCGCGCTGTTAGGATGGACGATGATGCGACTAATGTTACTGTTGTTCATTTTGATCATCCGGGTGTTGCTTTAGAGCAAAAAGAGGCTATTGCTCATATCTTTAAGGGTATTAATCGGCTGTCTAAAAATCAAAAAACTATTATTATTCTCTTAAAAATTGAAGGTTTGCCTCTAAAGGAGGTATCAGAAATACTTAATATTAATGATAAAGCAGCCGAATCACTCTTTCAGCGTGCTAAGAATAATTTAAAAAAGTTGTTAGAACAAAACGAATGAATATTATGAAAACGTCGTCCAACAAGCAAATGTTAGAATCATTAGAAATATTAAAGTCGATTGAGAAGGTACAGGCACCAGATGCGCTACATGGTAAACTCATGGAGTCAATTATCAATGAAAGTGTTATCGCTTGGTGGCGGGTAGGTGCGGTAGCAGCTTTGCTTGCATGCCTGATAGCGGTAGAGTTGTATGTGACTTCAAATACCTTAACCATCGAAGAGACTGCTCAAATGGAGAAAGTAGTATCAATTCCTGATAATTCTTTGTATTATGAATAAGAACAAATTTTATAGTATCGTGATTGTCGGCTTAATAATATCAAACATAGTTTTAATTGGTTTTATGTTCATGCCAAAGCATGGTGAAAAAGGCCCTAAGGATGGTCCCAATGGAGGAGCGAAAGGTGGTCCGAAACAAATTGTTGTTGATAGATTACAATTATCGCCTGAGCAAACGATTGCTTACGAAGAACTCATTAATGTACATCGAGGGATTGTTCGGTCTAAAGACCGTCAGCTTAGGGATTTGAAGCAGGGCTTGTTTAGTGAACTTAAAAATGATAAATCATTAAAAAAGGATTCTATTCTAAACGAAATTGCATCCGTACAAATGGCAATTGAACGACTCCATTTCGACCACTTTAAAGATATCAAAGACCTTTGTACTCTAGAACAAAAGGAAGATTTTGATGTCATGGTACATGACATTGGCAGAATATTTAGACCGAAAGGGCGTAAATAATATGATTTGGTGTCGTGTCATAATTTGTTGTTTCGTATTCACTATGTCTCTCACTGCGCAGAAAAAGGCAGAGATATCTTTTCAAGTTACTTTTCAAAATGAGTTGCTTGAGCTTGATACGCGCTATCACATAGCTTCAAATAATGATACTATTCAGTTAGAAAACCTTCGGTTTTATGTGTCTCAAATTGAATTACTTCAGAAGGGTAAAGTGATCCATGAATTCAGTCAGAAGCATTTCTTAATTGACCTAGAGAAGCCTTTGAGTTGGCATATATCTGAAGAAAACCAAACGGATGTACAAGCAGATGCTATTCGTTTTAATCTTGGCGTGGATAGTATAACACAAGTGTCTGGTGCCTTCGGGGGAGATTTAGACCCTTCTAATGGGATGTATTGGACCTGGCAGAGTGGCTACATTAATTTTAAAATGGAAGGGAGTTCTAAATTTAGCCCTAGTAGAAAACATCGCTTTCAATTTCATTTAGGTGGTTATAACGAACAGAATAACGCAATGCAATCCATAACACTTCCGGTTTCAACACCTAAACCCATTGCGGTTCAATTGAATTTAGATGTTTTCCTTCAGCAAAATAAATTCAGTGAATCACACACCATAATGAGTCCAGGCGATAAGGCTGTGGAGCTTTCCGAATTTATAGCTTCTTTATTTTCTATCGACGAATGAGAGGATCATTGAAATATATTCTAATACTGGCCCTAATTTGCGTCGCATTTGGCGTGATAGAACCGTATACGCTAGAATATCCAGATTATTTTCCAAAGCCTGCATACAACTTAAGCAAAGAGCCGCTTACAGACGCAAAGATTGAACTAGGGCGCACACTTTTTTATGACCCTATGTTATCTGATAACAATTCGATTTCTTGTGCATCCTGTCATTCGCCTTTTAACGCCTTTGCGCATACAGACCACGACTTGAGCCATGGCATACACGATAGTATTGGATTCAGAAATGCACCTGCTTTATTCAACCTGGTTTGGCAAAAATCATTTATGTGGGATGGCGCAATCAACCACCTAGATGTCCAATCTCTGGCCCCAATAAGCAGCCGAACAGAAATGGGGTCAAATATTTCTGATGTAATTGATAAACTAAAAGCGCATGATCGCTATCCGCAGCTTTTCGAAAATGCTTTCGGATTAAATGGTGTCACTGGTCAAAACATACTATTATCGCTGGCGCAATTTCAAGTTACCTTAGTTTCGGCTAACTCAAAATATGATCAGGTACAGGTAGGAACTTATGAATTTAATGAACAAGAGGTTAAGGGGTATGAGTTGTTTAAATCGAACTGCGCTAGTTGTCATCAAGAGCCATTATTTACAAACGTAGGGTTTGAGCGTAATGGATTAGGGGTTGATACTACTTTGAATGACTTCGGAAGGCTTCGCGTAAGCGGAAAATCTGAAGACAGTCTTTTATTCAAAGTGCCATCGTTGCGAAACCTAAAATACACGAGTCCGTACATGCATGACGGCCGGTTTAAAAAACTCCGACATGTATTAGCACATTATTCTTCCGAAGAAGCTGGAAATAGTTTAGAAAACTCAATTTCATTAACATCAAAAGAGCGCACAGATGTCATTGCGTTTTTAAGAACGCTCAACGATTCTAGCTTCGTCTTTAATAAAAAGCATCAAATTCCACTCGATTTCTTTAATCCATCGAATGATAACTAGAAGAGTGTCGTCTAAATTCTAAACCCTAAACATTATCAATCAATGAAAAATCTATTATTTAGTTTATCACTTCTACTACTTTCCTTCGGAGCATCTGCACAATTAAGCCCAGCCATTACATCGTGGCTTCAAAACACAACCGAAACCGGAAGTTATTATATAGAAGGAAACTCAACGCCAATTGGAACTGGCGTTTTGGTTAATACGCAGTTAGTTGAATACTCTGATGATTTTGTGTACATTCACGCAACAGGTATTCCGGCCTATCCTACGGGTCCCTTCTTAGATGGAAACCCATCAAATGCAG
>JBLHGH010000225.1:0-3401 GCA_047615425.1 Candidatus Latescibacterota bacterium | reverse complement strand
TCCTGGCTCCAAATCGATTAAAACTTCTTCTCCCGTTTTCATTCCGTAGAAAAAATTCTTGGTAGGAAGGATCGCAACATTTCCAAATTGCTTGTGCTTTTCATGAGCATCTTCAAAAACTCTTGGATATAAACTATAAGAAAGGAAATCTTCAAATTCTATTGGTCGAGTAAAATTTTTCTGAAATCTCTTGTGAAAGTCTTGATAAGCGGCGTCAAAATCGATCGGTTCTAAATGCGCATTAGGCCTCTCAGTATATGATTTGTTGTTCTTTAGGACTATCTTTTGAAGTTCAGCCGGAAATCCTCCCAAAGGTTGTCCAAGATCTCCTTTGAAGAAATTGATTACAGATTCCGGGAATGAAATTTCATTTCCACGTTCCATAACATCTTCTGGCATCAAGTCATTAGTAACCATAAAAATGGCCATATCTCCTACCACTTTAGAGCTAGGTGTTACCTTTATCAAATTTCCAAACATCAAATTTACATTGCCGTACATTTTTTTTACTTCATCAAAACGGTCGCCCAAACCTAAGGCGGTTGCCTGTGGCCTTAAGTTAGAATATTGTCCCCCAGGAATTTCGTGCTGGTATACTTCAGCCGTACCCGATTTGAGTCCAGATTCGAATGGATAGTACATTTCGCGAACATCTTCCCAGTAATTTGAAAACTGATTTAGTGTATCGATTTCAAAATAATGGGCCCGATCCTGATGTTTCATCATTTCCACAATTGAATTGAAATTTGGCTGGGATGTCAAACCTGATAATCCACCTAAGGCAACGTCAACAACATCAACCCCAGCTTCAATAGCTTTTAAATATGTGGCAGATTGGATGGATGACGTATCGTGCGTGTGCAAATGGAGCGGAATAGTAAGGGTGTCTTTCAAAGCTCCCACCAATTCGGTGGCGGCATAGGGCGTAAGTAAACCTGCCATATCTTTAATGGCAATCATATGTGCGCCGGCATTTTCAAGATCTTTTGCCAGTTGGGTATAATACTTTAAATTGTATTTAGTTTGACGGCTATCAAGGATGTCTCCCGAATAACTAATCGCAGCTTCGGCAATTCCTCCTGTCTTGTTTCGTACATAGTTTATACTAGGCTCCATTGCTTTAACCCAGTTTAAAGAATCGAAAATTCTAAAAATATCAATTCCGTTTTCCCAGGATTTTTCAATAAATTTTTCGATCAAATTATCAGGATAGGCCTTATAACCAACAGCATTCGAGCCTCTTAAAAGCATTTGAAACAAAATATTAGGTATCAGTTTCCGAAGCTCTCTTAGGCGTGTCCACGGACTTTCATTTAAAAACCGCAGACAGACGTCGAAAGTTGCCCCTCCCCACATTTCTACACTGAACGTATTCGGGTGATTTTTTGCAAAACTTTCTGCGACCTTCATCATGTCAAAACTTCGCATTCTCGTTGCTAGAAGCGATTGATGTGCATCTCTATTAGTAGTATCTGTATAATGGATTTTTCTTTCAGCTTTTAGCCAAGCACAAAACTTTTCAGGGCCTAATTCTGTGAGAAGGTCTTTTGAACCCTTTGGGAAAGAAGCATTGGGGTCAAATAATGGAACCTTTGGCACTCTGAATATTTTCGAGTCGTCTTTTATCTTTACATCAGGATTCCCGTTTACAATAATTTCGCCAATAAAGTTTGTAATTTTAGTGGTACGATCCTGAGGAAGTTTAATGTTAAATAAACTTGGGGTTTCCTGAATAAAATTAACCGAAGCCTTTCCCTCTTTGAAGGTGTCATGTTGAATTACATTCTGTAAAAAGAGTATGTTCGTTTTTACGCCTCTTATTCGAAATTCCTTTAAAGCTCGAGTCATTTTGCGCACTGCGCCGTCTAGCGTTCTTCCCTGGGCAGAAACTTTTACCAACATCGAATCAAAGAATGGACTCACTTTATACGATTGATAGATGCTTCCTGCATCCAAACGAATTCCCATTCCGGAAGCAGATCTATACGTGGCAATGGTACCATAATCTGGGGTGAAATCGTTTTCAGGGTCTTCAGTCGTTAATCTGCACTGAAGTGCAAAACCATAGGTCGCAATGCTCTCTTGTTCGTATATTTTTATTTGTTTATCTGAAAGTTTATAGCCTCCAGCAACAAAAATTTGAGTTTTAATAAGATCGATTCCTGTTATCATTTCAGTAACAGTATGTTCCACTTGAATTCTCGGGTTTACTTCAATAAAATAGACCCGATCCTTTTTATCTACCAAAAATTCGACGGTACCCACATTATTATAGTTTACCTTTTTAGCGATTGCAATTGCATATTTATACAAACTTTGCTTTACATTTTCAGAAACATTAAAAGATGGCGCGATTTCCACCACTTTCTGATGACGTCGCTGTACAGAGCAGTCGCGTTCGTATAAATGACGTACATTTCCGTGGTTATCGGCTACGATTTGCACCTCTAAATGTTTAGGGTTTTCTACATATTTTTCCAAAAACATGGTGTCATCTCCAAATGCGTTTAAAGATTCATTCCGTGCAGAATTGAAGTGTAACTCCAGATGTTCAGGCTTTCTAATTATTCGCATTCCTCTACCTCCTCCTCCCGAAGCTGCCTTTAACATTAACGGGTACCCAATCGCAGATGCCTCAGTAAGGGCTACTTTCAAAGAAGTCAGCTTCTTTGTGTTACTTTGAATAATTGGAACATCACAGGATACTGCAATTTTTTTTGCAGTAATTTTATCTCCTAAGGCATCCATTACCTCTGGATCTGGGCCAATAAAAATGAGGTCACTTAATTTACATTTTCTTGCAAATTCTGAATTTTCTGAAAGAAATCCGTAACCAGGGTGAATTGCATCTGCGTTTTTCGCCTTTGCCAAGGCTATGATTTGATCACCGTCCAAATAAGGCTTCAATGGTTGGTTGTCTTCGCCAATTTGATATGCTTCATCGGCCTTATATCTATGTTGAGAATAACGGTCTTCGTAAGTAAAAATAGCTACTGTTTGAATGTTTATCTCGGTGCAAGCTCTTAATACACGAATGGCTATTTCTCCGCGGTTGGCAACTAGTACTTTCTTAATTTCCATTGATAATTCTTTATTAGATTATTGATCGAAAATCTTTTTGATAAAGGTGTTTATTTGCTGTGCGCGCATAGCAAATAAGTAAATATTTTTTAATTATTTAATGATATAAGGGTTTTCATTCTTATAGTTTCTAATTACATAATCAAGTGCACTTTTTAGGATTTCACCCATATTTGATGATTTTTTAAAATTTACATCACCGGTGAGTTTAAATAAACCTTCTTTCAATTCATTTATTTTCGCTTTGGAAGAGATTATATCTACTTTCATACAATCCAATAACTCCTTGAGGCGTCTCTTTTCTCTCACGGCTCTTTTAG
>JBLHGH010000224.1:0-3403 GCA_047615425.1 Candidatus Latescibacterota bacterium | reverse complement strand
GTTGCTGAAGCTATTCAAACAATACTTCGAAGAGAAGCGTATCCAAATCCATACGAAGCCTTAAAAGGGCTTACTAGAACGAACGAAGCGATAAGTAAAAAGTCCATCGCCGACTTCATTGAAACGCTAGCTGTTTCAGAAACAATTAAAGCGGAACTTCGGGTCATTACGCCTAGTAACTATACCGGAATTTAAATATAATTTTTACAGCTGCATTAAAACTTCTATTTGCAATTAATTGAACGTTTCCTGATTCGCCCAGAACTTCACAGTACGTGCTATCCACAATATACCTAGCAACTTGTTCACCCAGACTCAAAGAGCGAAGGTAGAGCCTTAGCGTGTTTTTCTTTTGTTCATTTTACCTTGATGCAAAACGAGTTCCTTTAATGTAGCACCAAAAAAGAAGATGATTTGGTATAAAACAAAAAGCTTCAACCGGAGAGTTGAAGCTTTTTACGTTGACAAATAACACCTTAACATCTATGAATTCACCTTACATAGTATCTTCATCCAAGTTTACATCGAATAAATCACCGATACTTTGCAGACTCTTTATATCCACATCACCTTTTTCAATAGATGTCATAAGTTTAATCATGTCCGCTGGGTTCATGTTATCACCGAGGAGTCTAAATACTGCAAACCCCTTGGAATCATCACTTGCAAGCACAATTAATTCATCAATAGCGTCTTCCTCACCTACATACTTAAGTGTAGCGCCTTGGTTGTTTGATCCCATCTTCATGAGCGTCTTGTACTTATCCTGTGATAGCAATTCTGAAATATTTTGTTTCTCAGCTTCATAATTTGCCATATTACCCTCTGCCATAGGATATGCAACCACGTTGATCTTCTTCACTGTTTTGAGGATATTCATTTCGTCCTCAGATAACGTGTTTTCTTTAGCTTTTAGCAGACTTGTTGCTAAATCTATTTTCATAAATTTATCATCGTCTTGCTTTTCAACAAGGTATTTCTGTAACGACTTCCCGTTGCTGCAACTCATTAGCGCCATCGCCATAAGAACTGCTGCCGTAACTAATTTTGTCAGTACAGTCATCATTATTGTTTTTTATTTCCTACCTCTTTCAACGCATCGCTTCCTGGAACGTTAAGGTCTTTCGTAAGTTTAGAGATCTGCTTTAGATCAATATTCCCAGTAATACTCATAATTACCGTCATGTTTTTTCCTTCAACATCTCCTTGTAAATGCATTAATAACTCACTTACAAAGTTCTCATTAGACCCTTCTTTTGAGTAAAATTTGATGTTATTACCATCATCATTCACGCGCATTAACTCGTCTAGTCCTTTTGATTTAGACACATAAGATGCCACTGCGGCATTCATTTTACTAGCCACATCTGGATTTTCAGTAGTATAGACCTTAATATTGTCTAAGTTCTCTACAAGGGCCTTATACTCCTGAACTTCTGGGTCATCAGATTGCATGTCTATTTTGCTTAATAGTTTGAACATATTCTTGGTTACCACCACAGAGGATACGTCTTTGTCGTTTTCGAAAGAATCAAAAGCGTTTTGAGCCGAAGCCACCATAGGTGCTAAGAATATTGCGATTAAAATTGCTGTTTTTTTCATTTGAATTGTGTTTAAATTATTTTAAAATTTTGTTTTTAGATACTGTGAATTGATTGATGAGGGCTAGATCTTCCGCCCCTTTATTAAAATTTTGAGCGAGTAACATCATAGCGCCTTTACTTTTATTGAAAGCAGCTAATGCTTCTTGCTCTTCTGAAGTTAATGATGGTTGCGAGAACGTATATCCAGCAACACCGATTGCAATTACTAAAGAGGCGGCAATTCCATACCACCACGAGCGGTTTTTAGATTTCTTCTCGAAAGGCAAGTAAACCTCTTTCTTAGAAACCTCATCCCTAGCAGCTTCAAAACCTGTAAATAATGCTTGATAGGCTTGCAAGTGTGAAGCAACATCACCACTTGTGAAATAAGCACTTAATTTGGCTTCTTCCGTCAAGGTGGTATTTCCTTCAAAATAAGCTTCCAAGAGCTGTTCAATATTAGCTAACTCCATAATTGTATTGTTTAATTAATTGTTCTCTAACTGTTTTACGAGCACGTGATAATGACACACGTATCGCCGTTTCATTATTGTCCAATATCTTAGCAATTTCCTTAAACTCAAATTGCTCTACATCTCGTAATTGAAGAATTATACGCTGTTGTTCTGGTAAGGTTTCCATTATTTTAAAAACCAACGCAACACCGTCATTTGCTTCAATTTGTTTCTGTAAATTATCGGAATTCTGATAATTACTATGGACAATCTTCAAATTTGATGCCTGTTTCGATTTTAAACGATCCAAACAATAATTTTTTGTCATTGTCATTGCGAAAGCCTCTGGATTTTTATACTCTTTAATCCGTTGTTTTCCCTTCCATAATTTCAAAAAAACTTCCTGTACAGCGTCCTCTGCTTCGTCATTTGATACAAGAATCCTCTTGGCCAGCCGGTAAATCTTATCCTTAATAGGAATGATAGTCGCTATAAATTCTTCTTGATTCATAATAAACCCGCCGAAACGAGATTTTTTGGTTAGTGAAATAATAAAATTTCGCCGTTATAATAGTACGACGAGTCATCTAATTTTTTGTTACATTAATGTTTCAATTTCGCAATAATGTAGTTAAATTAGTTGTTTTAAAGGGAATACGCTTTATATGTCCTTTAGACAAACAAGTCAGAGGACATATAAAGCGTAATCCTGCTAATAACTAAATCAAATCATTTTGAAAAATAAAATACTTCTTATCTGCATCGCTGTTGCCAGCGTTTTAAGTTCATGCTTCGAAGATCTAGACGATAATCAAAACACCGCCTCGGCCCTCGATATTCAAAATTTTATTTATCGCGGACTCAATTTCTTCTATTTATACAAGGCGGAAACACCAGAATTAGCAAACGATGCCTTTGCAACGCAGGCAGAGCTTAATGACTTTCTCAATGATTACAATACTCCAGAAGATTTGTATGATTACCTAACACCTTCTGTTGATCGTTTTAGCTTTTTGACAGATGACTATGTTTCTCTTGAAAATGCCTTAAACGGTACAACCCTTAATAATGGAATGGAATTCGGACTCGTTCTCTATCCTTCGCAAAATGGAAATGTTTTTGGGTATGTTCGTTATGTAATACAAAATTCTTCTGCAGCAATTCAAGGTATAGAGCGCGGTATTGTATTTAATACAATTGACGGGCAGCAACTTACAGAAAGTAATTTTGGCGACTTAATTGCGCCAGATACATACACCATCGGACTTGCGACATTCGACGGAACCGATATCACACCAATAGCTGAAGAAATCACACTCCTTAAAACAGAGATTACCGAAAATCCAGTGCAATTAGCTCAGACGC
>JBLHGH010000223.1:0-3408 GCA_047615425.1 Candidatus Latescibacterota bacterium | reverse complement strand
GTTGAATCATTTCCTGTAGTGCATACACCTGTTTCACTACAATGCATACAAGGATACAAATTTGCTTTTATTTCTTGCACTTACTTAACTCCTTGTGACACGTAACGCCGCAATAAACGGCGAGCGTTAGCGAGTCCAGCACAACGTTTTTTTGTTGTGCGTTTGTTTAATTGCCTTGTTAGCTTTCGTCATTCGGTGATACGAGCTTTTTAGTTTCAGTTTTGGCAACATAGTAAATCTTCTCTGACATTAGTATGTTCGAGGTAGAAGTATCTTGAGACATTTGCTTTGAGGAAACTGACGCACCAGCGGTAAGATGAGACATCATCCATTTGGAAAAACGTCGAGAACTAATTCTGAGTTCATTCTTTCGTCCACTATCTATGTTATGAATACCAGACTGTTCTATGTCATGTAGAATTGAATCAATACCATCCTTTTCCAACTTTTTTAGGTATATTTCACGAACTTTAGAAATTTGCTCTTCTATTGGAATAAATTCTTCATTATTTACATCAATATACTCGAATACCATTTCTTGTACTTTAGATTCAAGTTTCTCAACACTTTCTTTAGCTTCATAAACTTGAGACCCTTCCATCTTCTCAAGTTCCATTCTTAATTTTTTTAGCTGCTCTGCTTTGATTTTAATATCCAAGAACTTTTCTACAAGTTCAAGAGATCTTTTTATTACAATGTACAAAGTACCTGCTACAGCAGCAGATACCGTAAAAACTGCTGTTAGACTACCTTCCTCAATAATCGAGACTTCCGGTTCTTGAGTTCCAACTCCTACTGATTCCGATAGTGCTGTAAGTCCTCTTTGTATTGCCTCAAGTTCGGAACGTACCTGTTTAATACCAGTAACATCTGAATAGGGAAAATGGATAGCAAATTCTCCAGTATCTTTAGCAAGGCTGTGAGGTTGTACGCCAAGCTCATTACATAAGTTTTTAATCATAAGTGTTTTTTCAGAAAATGCTCGCATCGATTTAATGTGAGTAAAAGCTTCAGAAGCACCTGGAGTATCTACGTAGCTTGAAAAATGAAGTGCAAAGCCTGGATAAATACAGTTTTCGAAACCAAGTTTAAGAGCAATATGTTCTTCATATGCATCAATAGGAATGTAACTAGTGTGATCAATATTTTTAATTAATTTGTTTTTTATTTTATTATAGCTATTGGTCTTATCTGTTGTTTCCTTTGAGCCTAGCTCTATTTCTATATCTTCAATTCCAAAATTGTAAAAAGTTTCAAGTTCTTCAATTATTCCTGAAGTAAGGATTGATTCTTGGAATCGCTCTGCGAAACTCATTAACCTGCTTAATTCCATTATTTCTCCATTTTAAATAGATTGTTCAGACAGCTAACGCCGCCAACACCGGAAATTTAGGAGCGACAGCGAGTAAATTTTCCGAGTGCTTGGCCTTGTTAGCTTGCTGTATCATCAGAGTTCGATGACTCAACGTAATAGTTAACTGCATTTCTTTTCATAACATCATTAATGAACTGAACGGACAAGCATGAATTCTTCACTAAATTTTCATAAGTTGATTCAGCAATTAATACTTGTTTCGGGTTAAGAGGAAGCACATGAAATCCATCTAGGAAATTGGTACAAAAAGCATCTGATAGGATAAAGTTATCATTATCGCTTTGATACAACCGCCATTTTTGATTTTTTATACTTTCGCACCATTGTGCGAAGGCTTGATTCATTGCCATTTTCACAACTTCTCGCGCCATATGCTGACTATCAGGATCTATTGTGGGATTTACAATATGAACGGGGCCATCCATTTCCAGTTCATTATCTTCTAATTCAGATTGATTATATTCATGGGATATTGAAGAAAATTCTGATGGGTAGTGGGGACGCTCTTTATTAGCAACCCAAACCCTAACACACAGCAATACATAATAAGCCATAACATAATCGGGATTGGTAAAATTATTTCCATTTTTCATAAGCCCGATCTGGCTTTGGTAGTTATCTTCATTACTTTTCAACATCTTCGATTCTGTCCATTGATCCCACAATCTCATAACACAGAAGTATTGGCTTTTAGCAGGAAGTTTTTTTGACTTCTTACTTTCAATGTCAAATATCTCAACCATTTTCCCATCAGAAGACCACTCTAAAAGATGCTTGTTAGGAATTACATGTTGATTAACAATCATTTTATTAGGGTTGCTCCCATGCTCATTAGTTTTAAGTAATGGCTTTTCGTGTCGGGACAATCGCGCCATGTAATATCTCTTTATTGAAGTAGGGCAAGCTAACGCTCGGCTAAGCTGCCGAAACGGAGTTGATTGTTTTGTGCTAGCGTAGCGGAAAAGCACAAAACGAGCAACGCAGTGGAGGTCAGATTGAGCCGCTTGTTATACGATTTATTAACCATTACTAATTCTGTAATGTCTTTTAAAATTTGCGGTGATTTTACCCCAGTTTGATTTTTTAACCCTTAATTGATGGTTATCAAATGCTTGCTGATCGGTAAATTCCTCGTACACATTAAATTTATTGTTGTTAATGTCATCTTGTTTTACGTTAAAAATTAAGCAGCCTGCCTCTTGTTTTGTTAGATTTATATGTGTTTCCAGCCCTTTTTTTACTTTAACAAAATCAGCATCTGGAACAATTATGTAACCTTGCAAAATTACTTTAGACAATGCCTAAATCTCCTAAACGTATAACGCCTATAGCACAAGAAAATATTGTGTAGCGGATTTTTGTGCAATAATGGCCGAAGGCCATGCACAAAAAGGAGTGAAGCAATATTTTTCCTGTGGCTATAATTGTTAGGCATTTACACTCAAAACCTCTACGACTATATGAGGCATGCTACTGTATACACCTAGATTTTCAACACTCTTAATAACAAATGTTACATTGCACGGTATACCGTACTTGCCTTTGATAGAATTTACGATGTGTTCCTCAAACTGCCACTTTGCTATTTGGTATCTAGTGTCTTCATCTATTTTTATATAAGCATCACTAAAAATTAAATGTTTTTCACTAGCATGCTTTAGAGACAAGTTAATACTGTATTTCTTTCCAAGTAGCTCAGAGCCATCACTTTTAGAGACAAGCACATTGTAAATAGATATTAACTCATCATTCATTTCACTATCAGGACTTATAGCTAAAGCCATATCACTTAATAAGATGAGAGCTAATATTGTAAATATTTTCATACTTATGCCTAACGCTCGGCTAAGCTGCCGAAACGGAGTTGATTGTTTTGTGCTAGCGTAGCGGAAAAGCACAAAACGAGCAACGCAGTGGAGGTCGGATTGAGCCGCTTGTTGAACGAAGCCGCTATGCGGCAAAGTTACCAATCTCAGTAAATCAGTAATAATCCCTCTACGTACTCAACTGTGAGTTCGACCACTAGAGGAATC
>JBLHGH010000222.1:0-3422 GCA_047615425.1 Candidatus Latescibacterota bacterium | reverse complement strand
AAAATTGTATGATTTAGTTTAGGTTTGTTTATGGGAATAGCTGAATTTATAAAGTCGTTATTTAATTCCAAGGTTACCGATACAAGCAGCGATGAACCATACTATGATATCCCTAAAGATATCCCTAATGATACCTTTAGCTTTGATAAAAGGCCAGATGGCGCAAACTTAGAAGTCGGTGAAAAGGTTAATTTATGGGCGGATAAAAACAATAAATCTGTGAGGCTTTATTCTCAGGACCGTTTTATAAAAGGTTGCTATGTCGGCGACAATTTTAATCAAGAATTGTATTATCCCCTTCTTACGGCTAAATACGGGTTTTCCGCTGTTGTAATTCAACTCAGGCAAAAGATTAATGTTCGGGTTAAATTCAATGGTCCAGAGCTTCACGAGGCCCAAGAAAAGAAAGCAGTTGAACTCATAGAAAAACCAATATCACCGCGAGCTGCTGTGCGGTTTAGAATTAGGTACGATGATTACAATAAGGAAAAATTTGATATTAATCAGAACTTCAAACTTGGTGTAAGTAGCGTAGATAAAGTGCGAAAGGACTTTGAAAATTTACGTGATCACATTTGGTTAGAAGGTGATGGAACAAAATATGACATTTGGTTTGAACAAGCCGAATGCATAAAAATAGTAAGAATGGTCTCCAGTGGGTATGAAATGAACGTAAACTATTTGTCTAATGATAGCCAATATTTCCGTTTCGAATTGCCGATTGTCAAAAAATCAAAATAGAAAAATCAGCAAGTTATTCAACATTGTATGCAAATTGTATGCAAACGTAAATACTATTAAAACTTAAAATAAGCGTAAAATCTTAGTATCACTGTGTCGGGATAACTGGATTCGAACCAGCGACCCCACGCCCCCCAGTCGTGTTTCTTTGATATTTGTTTGTTCTGATTCTTTGCTCTTTTCCTTTGTTCACAAGTCTTAAACACTGTATTGTTTAATCTGGTGTTTTTATTTGTTATTGGTTTGTTTATTGTTGTTTGCATACTTTTGTAAGCAAATAGTATGCAAATGGAGAATGTAACGACAACCTTAATACTGGACACAAGACGTGCGAAAGCTGATAAAACTTACCCTGTTAAGATTAGTCTTTTTTGCCCATCACCAAGAAAGCAAATGAGAGTGAAAACTAAATATTCTTTCTCGGAGGCTGACTTTCATCGTGTTTGGAATAACAGTTCCACACCACCAAAAAAATTTAAAGACGTCAATAAGGATTTGAAAGCTCTGGAGCTTAAAGCCCATGAGGCCGTAAAAAATATTAAGTCTTTAGATTACAAATCATTTATGCGTGAATTTGAAGGAACTGAAGCGGTCGACTATTCCAACATCTTTAGCATTTACGATAGCATCATTGCAAAAAAAATTAAAGTTGGCGCAATCTCAACTGCTGAGAAATACACGCTTTCAAAGAAGTGCATCAAAGCATATCTTGGGCATCTTGGGTTAAACTCTAAGAGCATAACAACTGATAAAATTACTGTTGACTTCCTGACCGATTTAAATACTTATTGTGAAGATACCAAAGAGCTATCAGCCGCAACAATTGGAATTTACATTCGTAACCTTAGAGCCGTTTTAAGAATAGCCATCGACAATGGTCAAGCTAGCCTTGGTGATTACCCATTTTCAAAAAACGGTTTTTCTATTCCATCCAGTTCGAAGGTTAACAAGGCGTTGACGCTGGATCAGTTAAAACATCTCTGGCATTTCGACCCGTTGAATGAGAAGCAAGCGAAGGCCAAAGATTTTTGGTTCTTTTCATATTATGCGTATGGAATGAATACACGGGATGTCTGCGAACTGAAGCACACTTCTATTGATGATGATACATTAACGTACGTACGAGCAAAAACCAAGAACACTAAG
Organism: Candidatus Latescibacterota bacterium; assembly: GCA_047615425.1. Classification (GTDB taxonomy): domain Bacteria; phylum Bacteroidota; class Bacteroidia; order Flavobacteriales; family Flavobacteriaceae; genus Patiriisocius. The sequence continues at coordinate 1,535 of JBLHGH010000222.1, read as the reverse complement.
AAAGAAAGAACGCAAAAATCCGTACCAATTACCGAAGCCATGATAGGGATAATCGAAAGGCGAAAAGATGCTAACTCTGATTACTTATTTGGTGTAATTAGAAAAGGAGATACCCACACCCAGACCCATGAGAAAATAAAGAGATTCAATAAAACTATTAACCAATACTTTCGAGAATTTGCTCAGAGTGCTGGTCTTGATGAAAAATTCGCAAAGCAAATCGGTACATATCATGCGCGCCATTCATTTGCCACTGTCTCAATAAAAAATGGTCAATCCATCGCCTTAATTTCGGAGATATTACACGATGGTAATTTAGCCGTAACTCAAAGTTACATTAACTCATTTGAGAAAGAAGCCTTCAGAGATTTGAGTAACCAAATGAAACTATGAGTCGAAACATGACCGAAGAAAAGCTCATAAAAAAAATCGTTCGAGTTCTGAAGTATCAGCTTTCCTTTTGTGAGATTGAACTATTATCAACTGTACGTCAGCAATTTCCAACAATTAAAAGTCAATTGCGTTACTTAAAATCCACACGAAATGAAAAATACAAAGAACTAAATGATTCTGGCGCGGTCGTTTTGGGTTCAACTCTTAAAGAAATAAAGGATGCTATTATTGTTCATGTGGCAACATGGTACTGGCAACGTAACCCAAACATCTATCTTCAAGATGGAGCATTTTATGCGGCAATGAAAAAAGAGTGGGGTTCATGGCTTCAGGGGTTAATCGCCAAACAAATGACCGTGTTACTAACGCAAGAAATAGAACGTTTAAAAGCTGAAATAGAAAAAACAAAGGTCAACCAAGACTCAAAAACCGTTGATAAGTTAAGAATTGATGCAATAGCCCTTATTCATGTTTACAATGCAATCCATATCACAGAAAAAAATAAAAATAAAATTGTTGCCTCTTATGGTTGGACTTCAGGCCAAAAACTTAAAAACCGTTACCAGTTCTTTTTGATTACTGGTAATAGAACAGCAAGAACAATTCCCAACACGCCAAAAAGGATGTTAAACAAAATCCGCTTGTTTGAAAGTGTTGTTGAACTGATTGATGAAAATAAGCGAGAACGGCTAATTGATGAAATAAGCATTCTACGTTCGTATTATTCCATCGACCATGAATAAATAAAATACCAAAATACAGTAAATAGTAACTGGTTACAACTAGTTCACCCCTTCATGGTTCACACATCTTCGAATAAAATATTTCGAAAATGAAAAATCCATTTGAATTAATTGATGCAAGGTTAAGCAACATTGAAAGCCTAATTCTTGACATCAAACACAAACCCAAGCCAGATGAACAAATTGACCGCTGGCTCGATTTATCAGAGTTTTGTGATTATCACCCAGACAAACCCAAAAAACAAACTGTTTACGCATGGGTAAGTGCTGGAAAAGTTCCTTTTCACAAAGGCCAAAAGAAGCTGAGATTTCTACGTTCTGAGGTCGATGACTGGTTAAAGAAAGGAGGCCGCAATGTTTAGTCCACGTCCAGCCCCCTATTTTAAAAACCATTGCGAA
>JBLHGH010000221.1:0-3424 GCA_047615425.1 Candidatus Latescibacterota bacterium | reverse complement strand
AATTCTACGCGATAGATGTTATCAGTCACGGCCGTAACAATTAGGGTTCCTGTCGCAAAATTCTCAAATTCTGTTTCAGAAGTATCTATGTTAGAGCAAGCAAAACGCTATCGTGGAATTTCAATTTCGGTCGACCCAATATAAGTGCCGGCTGGACTATCTATATAGTTTCGCCATCAGTGCCCAAAGACTCAAAATAGAAAAATATGGGGTCTGTACTGATGTCATATTGTACACCGTTAATACTGAATGTATTGAGGTCTGTATCGCCTTTTTTCTTTGAATCATCCTTACTGCCACCAGTTAGGAGCATGGCACTAAGGAGGAGTAGAATTAATTGCTTTTTCATAATTATATTTTAAATGTTTTTTATTGAATTAAGAAAGGATTACAACAATTGGAATAGGGTACAGCCGCCATCGCTAACGTTTACAGTTCCGCTCCAATTTCTGTCAGAACAACTTGCCGTGAAGGCGTAATCTCCAGGTGCGAGATTGCTGAAATTCCCACCCCCGCTTGTGTTATCACAATCTCCGGGACCTCCGCCGAAAAAGCCATTTATTGTGGTAGAACCACCACCGGTTACTGTTACCGTAATAATTCCACAACCAAAGTCTTGTTGAGTCCAAAATTTAATTTTTCCAGGAGTTGGGTCACCACCGCCACCACCGCCGCCGCCGCTGGATCCTCCAGAACCAGAAGAATCACTGCAATCGACACCATAGCCGCCTACGATAACATCTATAGCACCATTGGCGTCTAAATTGGCCTCGAGTATAAATTCCGAACCGTTAATAGAAACGGTACACGTGTTTGGAGGAATATCACCTAAATTATGTGCAAACAAGGTTACATAATTGAAGCCGTTATATCCGAAATCATAATCTCTGCTAATTGGGTTTCCTGGACCGTCTAGCTCTATTTGATCGATAAGTGTGGTTCCATTGGCAAAGATAGAAACAATATCACCATCTATTTGACCGTGATCCCAAACTTCAATAGTGGTGATACGGCTACTGATAGTAACGCAACCCAAATAATTATTGGGCCTTCCAGCAGTACTGCTTGGAATAATAGATGTTTCATTTACTTCAACTTGCTCTTCTTCTTGAGCAGCTTCTTCTTCCTCACAGGAAGTAAAAGTAAAAGCGAAAGCTAATAATAGTGGGAGTAAATATTTTATTTTTAACATGGCTTTATTTTTTTCATTAAAAGATTAAAGTTGTTTTCAAATCTATACTTATGATATGAGCTGTAAAATACCCATTAACGGGTATTTTATTCTTTCCCAGACACCTTCCTTAAAAGGGTAGTTATTCTCCGCGCATTCTCAATGGAGTTCGCCTGTATTTCAATTTCGTTTTGGTAGTTTTCAATTTCTCCGTCTTCGTAATACTGAATAATTTTTTCTAAATAGTAGGTGTTTGCAACTACGGTTACACTTTTCCCTGAGGTTTGCATTTTTACACTTGCAGGGTTGATGTCGCTTAAATTGAAGTCGTATGTTTTTGATTTGCTTGATTTGGTGGAAACTTCAATAAGATCAATTACCGAAGCATTATTATTTTCTTTTACAGTTATTTTTTGTTCGTAGGTCTTTTCATTGATTCCTACTTTGCTAAAACTAGTGGTCAGTCTTTTGATTAACTGACTTTTAGAACCTTCCGCATAGGTTTCCTTTTCCTTGGAACAAAGTTCTATGATAACTTCCATCGCTTTTTGAGCGGCAATTGCATCTTCTATTTCTGGAGTGTATAAAACAAACTCATCCGTATAGTTTTTCTGCTCATTATCCTCTGTGTTTTTAATGAACTTAGCCCCGGCATTAGTTACTATAGTAAGGAATACAAATTTTCCTTTGGTTTCATATTGAACAGCGTTTTTGTTTAAATCCTTAAAATTGAAAAGGTATTCCTCTGCTTTAATTCCCTTATCGGAAACATTACTTTGTGTAAAAGCGACCACACAATCACCCGCAATATTTTGTGTTATCGTTGTTTCGTTCACGGTTACTTTTTGTGTGAGATCATTCAGCATTTGAATCGCTTCCGAAACTGTTCCAGGCTTTTTGATTGTCTTATCAAAAGCCGCTTGGGAAAGCGGGATTAACGATTTAAGCACTTTCTGAAGATCACGTGCGGTTTCCACGCTGTTGCAAGTTATCGCAAATGCACTGATATAATTTTCCTGAACACCTTGTTCAAATAGTTTTATAGTTTTTAGTTTTCGTCTTGTTTCCAATTCAATGCTAAATTCCTCTCCGCTGATATTAAACAGAATTGAGTTCGGATTGATAGTCATCAAATTGAATTCATAGCTTCTACTAGTAGATTTTTTACCACTATTTTCAGAAATTGAAATAGCAATTTTTCCTGGATGTGCGTCTAAAATTTCGACTTTTTGTGCGAATTGTGTTTGTATGAGATTGACATCCGTAATATTTTGCGTGATCCATTGCATATGATCATTGTACGACGTCAAAGACAAACGTTTTTCAGTAATATCTAAAGCCACAGGAATAAGCGCTTTAAAACTAGACTCTAAAGCGCGACCATTATCAATATTAGCTGCATACACTAAAATTTCGTTTATGTACGCTATTTTTTCCCGATCTTGTGTTACTTTAATTAGGTCTTGCTTTTTAGCAGAGAGCAGTTGTACCTGTATTAAGTCTTTATTTGTTATTGTCTTAATCGTATTGTTGTCAAGATCAGCCAAATTGAATTCGTAAATATTCTCTTCGCTTTTGCCGTCTTTGATTGCCGTTTTTACTAATGAAAATTGAATAACACCGGGCTCAGATATTGTTGCTTTTTGGGCGTATTCATATTTTCCATTTACTACTTTTTGGAGTTGGTCATTCAGCTGGCTTACCAATGCTTCAAATTCTTGAGCTATTACGCTGTGCCCAAAACTTAACATAAGGCTGACTAGCAGTAAAACTTTTAGATGTTTCATATGGGAGGTTTTAGAGTAGTTTCAAAATAGAGAGCTTCAAGATCCGAACAATATCAAATCGAGAAGCTCACATCTGCTTAGTTAGTTAAATTTATAGCCTGCAGATACCTGTAAAACATTGTTGTTAACGGTGTCTGGTCCATCCGAGTTGATGTTAGATAGTCCTAGAACATAACGTAATCCAAAAAACAGCCTTCCATCGGTTTTATATGAACCGCCAATACCAAAACCAAGATCAATCCCATTGGTAAAATCGGAGATATCTTCCGTTGCTGATTGTGATTGCCCTTCAAAAGTACCTTCACCTTCAATTTCGGCACTCATTAGGAAACTGAATTGAGGTCCCGCTTCTAAGGCAATTTCATCTGTCACAAAGTATTTCGCTACTACTGGAAGTGTGATATAGCTTAGCTTTGTTTTTTGTTTAAAACTAACACCTTCAATACTTTCTTCAACTTTGTTGCCA
>JBLHGH010000220.1:0-3456 GCA_047615425.1 Candidatus Latescibacterota bacterium | reverse complement strand
TATACGAATGTGTATATCATCGGTAATCGAGTAGTCACGGTGTATTACAGCGTTAGTGATTATCTCGTGAATGGCTTCGATGGGATACGCTACTGGCACCATACCTTTTTGTGTGTGCAGCCGAACAGATTCTATAATTCTTGTTGTTTCAACTACCGCAGTCTTAATTTGTTCGTAAACATTACCCTCTATAGAAAATGGGTCAAAATCTAATGTCATTCGTGTTCCTTCGTTATCTGAAGTTTTATACCTATAGACTTTTAGCCCGCTACGCTTCGGCAAAACTGCTTGTGGCTCTTCGGCAAAAAGCAGTATTGCTGCTACGGTCGGTTTCCCACTTAAGAGAAGCATTTGCTTCTTCAGCCACGCGTCCGGCTCGCCTGTTGGAACAACTTCTAACAAAAATTCAATTATATGAGTCGAGTTTGATATCACATCTGCTGGGCAGTTGACCAACTCCGTTTCGAACGAGACTAACCCCTTATCGCGACGAAGCGACAGTAATCGGTCATCATCAACAATGGGAAGACTCTGAGCCCCTCTTCGAACATAAACTTTTCCATCACTCGCAACTTTGAGGTCGCGAGTTTTCGATATTTGAATTTTGAGGACAAACCCTTCAGAATTTTCACTACTTAAAAAGTCATATTGAAAATCATTCCCCAACGGGAATAGCCCGTCAAATACTTGGATATGAGCGTTCGCGGCTTCAATATTTTGAAACCCTCGCCAATTCCTAGGAGTATCATCAATACCGATAAAAAGCTCACCACCCTCTGCATTCGCGAATGCAGCGATAGCCTTTGTTAGCTTTCCCGGAGCCACTTCGATAGCCTTGTGATCAGCAAAGTGATCTTCATCCATCACTAGAAGCTTATTTTTTTCGGCTTCAGATATTTTTACAACATCAATCATTAAGGTATGATTCCCTCTTGGGTGCTTAACGCTTTGCTCACCGGAAAATTGGGAGCGTAGCGAGTAATTTTCCGCGTGCAGCAACTTGTTAACATGCAACATAATCCATCGCTGACGCCAACCGCTCTATGTTACAAATTCTGGCAAGCCTCATTTTAAAGTTCAAATCAGATATTTTCGTTTTAACAATAGATTTAGCCCTTGTTTTTAAGAGTGGCAATATATATTCTTTCCCTGAAACTATATCCAGCTTATTTAGACCTGAACCTTCAAATTCACATATTATTTTACTTTGTGCTGCCTGATATTCTTCAAGCGAAGAACGATTAACGGACAGCGACTTTAATTCTTCAATCCTTTTTAATAACTTTATCCTGTCCAGCTCGCCTTTGTTACTTGAAACCAGGCCGCTGACCTTAAATGCAACTGTTTGTTCCTGCGGGTTAAGGATCATTGATATTGCATACTCAACAAACAATAAAAACAACTTTTCCTCGTTATTTTCTAGCCACTTTTGATAATCGAACAATTCATTTATTTTAGAATGATCCTTTTCGGGCTCTTCCTCGTCCATGACAGACAATAATGACTCATGATCGCACAATACATTCTCAACACAATAATAGGGGAACTCATACAATCCTTTTTTATTTACTGCAGTATCTCCGGTGAGTAAAAACAAATCACCGTCAATTATGTAAACAGATGGCCTATCACTTTCACTTGCTGCATGCTCGCTCACTACAGCCTCTCTCCCCCCCAAAGGAAAAACTTTACCAACTTTATATCGACCTTCGAACACACGCGAAAATAATATCGAAAAAAGCTTAGAATATCCAAAAGCGGTATCCTCTATATAAATATCAATGTCATTAATTTCTTCAAAAAACACTTTTCGCGGAGTTAGCCTGCACGCTTCTTTCAGGAATCATACTATTTACACTTAACAGTTTTGTTTTTGTTTGCAGCAACAATTTCAGGGGAGTGAGTTGCTAGAATAAACTGCGATTCCGGACTAACAGAGAAAATTGTCTCGGCAAACTTTTCCTGCCATCCCAGATGTAGAGACAACTCAGGTTCATCAATAATAAAAATGTTTCTATTGCCGCTATGACGGTTAAAAAACGTATGGGAAAAAATGACTAATAACTGCCTTTCCCCAGACGACAACCCTTCAATAGTACATTCATTACCATCAGGCCTCTTCACAACCAACTGACCAACAGCATCTATTTCTAGCTTTTTATGTGAGTCACTGTAAAAATCATTTACAGTGTCAAGAAAGTCATTAATTGGCTGGTAATATTTATCGACTTTGGATTTGTGATCGTCGATAATATCGACAATATTCGCCATCCGCTCTATTTGTGCTTTATTTAAGAGCCACTCGAAAACTAGGCCATCCTTATTCTGATCCATGGTTTCAAACAAGTTTGTCATTTCTTGAAAAAACTTATCAACTTCATTACTCAATGAGGAGTCCTTGCCAACGATATTCAAAATAGCATCGTTTATTTCCTTCTTGCGTGCTAATAGTCCTTCTTTTTCTTTCCACTTGTTTATATCCAGAGTCAAGTCATCTTGCTCGTACTTCGAAAACTGGAATGAGGAAAGTAGAATCTTATCTCGGAGTCTGTGAGACTGTCTATTTTCTAACTCCCGAATACGTCTGTACGAATTTTGAATAAGCATCTCCGTGTCCATCAAGCTTGCCCCTATCGAGCCCTTGATAAATCGGCGCCCACCAGCTAGGCCTTTAGCCCTCTTTTGGTGCAACCATATTTCACGTTCGTGAAAATAGTCCTGCTTTACGTTGGACATATCTCTTCGTCGATCTAGACCAAGAAATATAGGCGATGCAACTTTGGAAATGGCTTTAATGGCAGGATGATCCGAGTTTTTACGCTTAAGATCATCAATGAGTTCTTCCATCTTATCTTCACGATGTGACAAGTAATCAAAATCAGAATTGTCAAATTTTGGCAGGACTAGCACTTCATCAATCCCGCTTACACTCAAATGGATGTGTTCATCTTTAGTGTGTGCGGAAATAAAAATATCTTTCTTCTCCATGCCAATCTCTAGAGCACAGCTTGCAAACGGAATCTGCAGAAGATCCTTAAAGTTTGGATTTATTAGAGCGTTCATAAGCTTTAATGCTGTTGTCTTCCCTGAACCATTCCCCCCCACGAGAAAACTAACGTCTGTATTAAACTTAATATCAAAATCTAGATACCCGAAAACTGATTTGGCATTAAACCCTTTAACTATCACAAAACTCTCCCAGTATGATCTTGCATGTTAACGCTTAACATCACCGGCAAAATAAATCTGCATAGCGAAGCGGCGCAGCTTTATTTTGTCCGAGTGCATGTTTTTGTTAGGCTATTTAATAAGCTCTCCAAATTCAGAACTTCGCACAACTTTACCAATAATATTTTGAACAGCTGGCATTAGTGCTTGAGCTGTTTGGTTGCACGCAGTTTCTCCATAAAAACTTGTTGTATATGAATAATTCTCTGATGTAGAAAGGGAATTTCC
>JBLHGH010000219.1:0-3473 GCA_047615425.1 Candidatus Latescibacterota bacterium | reverse complement strand
TTACTGATTGCGATCGGTCTTGTATACACGCCAATATGGCAAGCTGATATTCTCCATTTCTATGGATTTTATTTTTTAATAGCTGCTGCTATATGTACGGTTAACGACAAAGTCTTATTATTTATATCGGCGATTATCATGCTGATATTTCCAGTCTTAATGCTGTTTCTAAATTATGAACAGAACTGGAATTGGTCAACATTAACCTATGAAAACTTTTGGTCATTCGATGGAATGATTAGGCATATAGTATTTAACGGTTTCCATCCCGTCTTTCCTTGGGCGGCCTTTTTGGTATTTGGGATGTGGCTGGGGAGGCAGGATTTATCCCAAAGGTTGATGCGAAACAAATTGTTCGCTTGGTCACTCATCACTTTGCTTGTCACCGAATGTGGTTTTTATTTGATAAGAGTAACTATTGGAGACGGTAGTGCGCTTGAAATGACATCTGAAGAAGTAACATTTCTGTTTTCAACATCGATTATACCTCCATTGCCCCAATACATAATCTCTGCTGGCAGCTCCGCCGTTGTTGTACTGGTTTCTTGCTTATACTTTTCAGAGAGGTTTTCTGAAAGCAATATCAACAAATGGCTGTATAAAACAGGACAATTGTCTTTGACCTTGTATGTTGCTCACGTCATTATTGGTATGGGCATCCTTGAGTCTATCGGTCGGTTAGAAAACCAAACAATAAACTTCTCACTATTTAGCGCATTGGCATTTTGTGTTTGCGGGATAGTTTTTAGTGTTGTATGGCTTAATTTTTTTAAAACTGGACCGCTAGAATGGATCTTCCGTAAAATTGCAAGCTAAAAAAGCATTGCAGCCGACAAGCCGTTGAATGGGGCGTTATACCTCAAGTAAAAAGAAGGGAACTCTATCAATGAAAGCATTTGGAATATCAGCTTTAGAATTATCAATCGTCGCCATCTTCATCCCGACAATAGGTGCATTTATAGCCGGGCTAAGTGGCTTTTTGGCAATTTTTGCGTCAGGTAAAAATTTGGCCTTCGGTCTAGCCGCAGTTATTATTAACATCGTAAATATCTTATTTTTTTTACCTTCGTTAATTATTGCCGCGTCTAGCCAATCAAACAACACCAATGAATCCAGATTTACAGCGGCGTTCGGAGTACTAGTAAGATCTCAAACTATCGCTATTATTATTTTTATAGTCGTAGCCATAAAAGTGCATTTAAGTAATGATGTATAACAAATTTGGGCATAGTAGCCCTATGGACTGGACGCAGCAAAAGCTGCGCCCATGCCAAAGACGTTAGAAGGGACAATATGAAAAAACTTATAACTGTTGCTCTACTACTTGTCTCATTAGGTCTTGCAGGTGTTTCGCATGCGTATACAGAATATGGCTCCGGCATTAACTCCTGTGGATCTTGGGTAAAATGGAGAAAGACGAAATCTGGGTGGCATCAAGATGGACAATGGGTCAGCGGCTTTATCTCAGCAGCTGGCTACTATGGAATGGAATTGAAAACTGTTGATTCAGATGCCGTGTTGGTATTTATGGATAACTATTGTCAGAAAAACCCTCTAAATGCTATAAGCGGCGGTGCCAAAGCTTTAGCTAAGGAATTGGAATTAAAATAACTACAACGGCTAATTTCGCGCTGCATATTCACCTTCAAAAAAGTTAATCAGCTTCGCGCCTCTGGCGTCAGACGCAGTAAAGCTTGAAAATCAAATTGATTATTAACATAAAAAGTTACTGCATCGGAAAAACTACTCGCTACTGCTTGCACTTTTCGCTGAGCAAGGCGTGCTCAATTACCTGAATATTATTGGGGGTAAAATTGTACAAAAATAAAGAATGTGTAAACGCATCCTGTGGAAAACTATTTTCCCCTAAGTCGGCGACTGCAAAGTATTGTGGCGATCAATGCAGGTTGATAATGAAGAAAGTTCTCATTAAAGAAAGACAGGAAAAGAAAAATAAAGGACAAGTTATAGAGTCATGTAACAACCCTGAATGCAATAACACGTTCATTCAAAGACATTGTCGTCATAGATTCTGTTCAGATTCATGCAAGGGTAAGGCAAAATATATCGGTAACCGTCTAGTTGATAGGCCAGCTAGAGTATGCAGAGAAATAGACTGCAGAAAAGAGTTTATACCAATAAATGGAAATCAACTTTGCTGCTCAAAAGAATGCGCTGAACTTCATAAGTGTTCACCTGAAAGACAGGCTAAAAAATATCCTCAAGGGTACTTTAAAGAAAAAGACTGTAAGGATGAAGGGTGCTCAAATATCTTTATACCAAAATCACCAAGTCAGCTGTATTGTTCTGATAATTGTAAAGGCTATAACTCTTATTACATGCGAACTTACGGGATTACGGAGAATCAATATAGGAACATGCTCAAAACGCAGAAAGACAAGTGTTCAATTTGTCAATCCGAAGGTTTTTTAATGGGGCCCAACCATAAGGTTAAGCTGGTTGTAGATCATTGTCATGAAACAGGCAATGTTAGGGAGCTACTTTGTCATAACTGTAATAGGGGGTTAGGGCTTTTTCAAGATAATGAGGCTTCACTAAATAAGGCTATCGAATACTTAAAAAAGCATAACAAATCAAGCAAGAAGGACTCGAAAGCGTCGCGCGCCTCTTCTTGAAGCGTTAGGTGAACATCATGTCTATTTGTAAAATATGCCAAACAGGAAAATTTTTTTGTAACTCACATATTATTCCAAAGTTTCTATACGCTAAACTACATGAAAAAAATCACAAAATCCTAGGAATTAATGGACAAAAATTGGATTTTCTACGTTACAAAAAAGTATACGTGAAAAACCGTTTTGTAATGATTGTGAACAATACTGAAGTGAACACTTTGAAAAACCGTTTTATAACCTTTGGATGAAAAATTTTCGATTAGTAGATTATTTTTAGAAGGAGGAAGTGCTCTAGATAAATGTAGACTATTATCGTTTAAGTTATTTCACTTGTGCGTTCTTTTTCGAGCTCACGTAAGTACACTACTTACCTTTTCGCTAGTTTCACTTGGAAGGCATGCTGAAAAAATACGTTCTATGCTACTTTCAAATGACGCGGGTTCTGCACGTTATTCAATATTTGGTTATGTTGTTATACATCATGAAACTAAGCGTTTAATTAATAATATAATTTCTTCCGCTCAGCTATCAAGGGTCGGCAATTTGCGATGCTATGGTTTTATATATGGAGGTGTTGAGTGGTGGGTAGGAGTCGCATTGTAATCCCCCCTTAAATTGATAGCAGTCATAAGTAGAGAAATCTCCTAAACTATGTACAGAGGACTTTACTATGAAAACATCACGATTTATCGACAGTCAGATTATGGCCATATTGAAGCAGAACGAAGCAGGCAGCAGCGTTCCAGACCTGTGTCGAGAACACGGCATCAGCTAAGCGAGCTTCTACAAGTGACGTACTACGTTTAGCGGTATGGACGCATCACTGATGAAGCGGAT
>JBLHGH010000218.1:0-3500 GCA_047615425.1 Candidatus Latescibacterota bacterium | reverse complement strand
CGAAAGTTTTATCAAAACCATTTGGCTTAAAGATAGGATCATAGCCAAAACCACCATCTCCCTGCCGCGATTGCGTTATTTCACCTTCACATATACCAAAAAACAATGTTTCTGAATTATGCATTGTTAATGCAATAGCTGTCTTAAATTGAGCTTCTCTACTGCTAATGCCTTTTAAATTTGAAAGTAACTTTGACATATTAGCATCCGCTTCATTGTCCGGGCCAGCGTAGCGAGCACTATAAACACCAGGCTCACCATTAAGCGATGTTACTTCTAGACCGGTGTCATCAGCAAAACAATCTATCTGGTAATTTTCTTTAACGTATTTCGCTTTTAATAAAGCATTCCCTTCTATGGTGTCTGATGTTTCCTCAATATCTTCTGTGCATCCTATATCTTTCAAGCTTAACAATTCAATGTGCTTAGGAATCATGGATGCAACTTCCTTGAATTTATTTTGATTATGTGTGGCGAAAATTAACTTCATGGAGTGATTTTTAAAACGATACTAACTAATAAGTTTGAATGCAAGGGTGTTCAATTGCCTTCGGAATCAACAATTACCGCCATAAATCCATGCTATGGCGAGATTTGATACTTCATTAAGCCACCAATTGGGCTAGACGCATCTAAATTTAGTCATTTTTATCTGCGTAATAGCGCGCAATAATCTCTGCTGCGCTTTTTATTGTATTTGTAGTCCATCTCATTTCAATTTCTTGTTTTTCCTCTTCGGAAAGCTGCCAATGCACCTCGCTAGCCTTCAGCTTCGTTACCACGTCTTGAAGAATTATTGCAGCAGAAACTGAAATATTAAGACTTTCCGTAAAACCATACATAGGAATTTTCAAAAAACCATCCGCGGCATTCATTACGGTATCACTAATTCCATCTCTTTCTGTTCCGAAGAAAAATGCAGCTTTTTTTGTAACATCAAAATCGGCCAACATTTGTGAGTTTTCATGTGGTGTGGTGGCGATAATCTGATAACCAGATTCTCTTAAAGAATCTATACAATCACCTACATCTTTATGTCTGTGAATATCAACCCATTTCTGAGCACCCATAGCGATTTCGCGATCCAGTTTTTTACCTAAGCGCTCTTCAACCACATTCAAATCCTGTATGCCAAAAATTTCACAACTCCGCATAACAGCACTGGTATTATGCAATTGATAGACATCTTCAGTAACAACAGTAAAATGGCGTGTACGTTTTGATAGCACCTTAGTAAACAAGTCGCGCCTGCGCTCTGTTAGGTACGTTTTAAGATAAGAAAGAAGGTTTAAATCCATGAAGCTATTTGAAATAGCAAGTTAATTATTAATTTAAAAACTACAACGTTAAAGCAAGGTAACCGTTTTTTATTCTTGCATGCGTAGCACTTCTAAAACCTAACACCCAACTATTGTCTAGTCTATCATTTTTTAGAGAAAATACGTATTACTACCTTGCATGCACAAACTAAAATCATGAAAATTGTTGTACTCACAGGAGCGGGAATAAGCGCCGAAAGTGGCCTAAAAACCTTTAGAGATAGCAATGGTCTTTGGGAAGGCCATGATGTAATGGAGGTTGCATCGCCTGAAGGATTCCTTGCCAATCCAACATTGGTTTTAGATTTCTATAACCAAAGAAGGCGACAACTACTAACTGTTCAACCTAACCTTGCTCATAAGACATTGGCAAACCTAGAGGCTAGGCATGAAGTAGTTGTTATTACTCAAAATGTAGACGATTTACATGAGCGTTCTGGGAGTTCTAAGGTATTGCATTTACATGGTGAATTATTAAAAGTGCGCAGTACCAAACCTCCTTTTGCCGTACAATCTTGGAAAGAGGATTTGCTTATTGGAGACTTGTGCGAAAACGGACATCAATTAAGACCGGCTATTGTTTGGTTCGGTGAAGCGGTACCTGCTATGGAGGCTGCAATTACTGAAATTGAAAATGCTGAGGCCTTGGTTATAGTAGGGACATCAATGCAGGTGTACCCAGCTGCTGGCCTTATGAAATACGCCCCAAACGAAGTGCCTATTTACTTCGTAGACCCAAACCCGTCACTTTCATCCAATTCCAGAATAACTGTTTTTGCTGAAAAAGCTACCTCAGGTGTGCTAAAAGCGATTAATGCAATTCAACGCTGATTAGCTAAAAACCCAAAAGTGAATTCATTCACAATGGAAGAATACCATTGAGAGCAATATAACTGAGGCTCTGCCAGCGCAGAAAGCACGAGGCAATTATTCCTCACAAAAAATTAAAAAAATTAAGGCGATTGTGCCGAAGAAATCTTAGCAATTCCAAGCACAATCTTCCTCTATAAAATAGTATCTTTGAGCCTTCATTACTTGAAGCTTTTCGCGAAGTAAAACCTATTAAACTGTATCTTATGTCAACGCAAGCCTTACAAGCAATTTCTCCCATCGATGGCAGATACGCTTCTAAAACAGCCTCTTTAGTTCCTTTCTTTTCTGAAGAAGCCCTTATTCGATATCGCGTACAGGTTGAAGTTGAATACTTCATCGCTCTGGTAGAATTACCGCTGCCCCAGTTGGTAGACTTTGACACGAAGTTTTTTTTAGAATTACGTAAGCTTTACACCTCATTTACTACGGCCGATGCACAGCAAATAAAAGATACCGAAAAAGTAACCAATCACGATGTAAAAGCCGTTGAGTACTTTATCAAAGAAAAGTTTGATGGGCTTGGTCTGCAGAAATACAAGGAGTTTATTCACTTTGGACTCACATCCCAAGATATCAATAATACCGCCATTCCGTTATCACTTAAAGATGCGATGAACGATGTATACGTGCCACAACTTTTTGAATTGAAAGACAAGTTAAAAGCAATGGTAACAGATTGGGCAGACATACCAATGCTAGCGCGCACACACGGACAACCAGCCTCTCCTACCCGCTTAGGAAAAGAAATTGAGGTATTTGTTGTTAGAATTGAAGAACAGTTTAACTTATTAAACGATATTAAAAGTGCCGCAAAATTTGGTGGTGCTACTGGAAATTTTAATGCACATAAAGTTGCGTATCCTTCGATTGATTGGCGTGAATTTGCCTCAAAATTTGTACAAGAAAAATTGGGCTTACATCATTCGTTCCCAACTACACAGATTGAGCATTATGATCATATGGCTGCTTTATTCGACTGTTTAAAAAGAATCAATACCATTTTGATTGACCTGGATCGTGACATTTGGACCTACGTATCTATGGACTATTTCAAACAGAAAATCAAAGCTGGTGAAATAGGTTCCTCAGCCATGCCGCATAAAGTAAACCCAATAGATTTTGAAAACAGTGAAGGAAACTTAGGTATCGCGAATGCTTTACTCGAACATCTTTCGTCCAAACTGCCCATAAGCAGATTGCAACGTGATCTAACAGACAGTACGGTGCTGAGAAACATCGGCGTTCCCATGGGACATATCCTTATTGCGTTTGCAAGCACCCTTAAAGGCTTGAATAAATTACTCTTAA
>JBLHGH010000217.1:0-3532 GCA_047615425.1 Candidatus Latescibacterota bacterium | reverse complement strand
TGCCCATTGCTGTAGCACTGCCAGCAGTTCCAACTGCAGCGTTTACATCCCCTGCTACGTTTTGATGACCAGATGTAAAGTTTGTGGTTCCCCAAGCAATATTCTCTTGTCCTAAAGCAACTGATCCAGCTCCTGCTGCATGATTTTTATAACCTATAGCAATAGAACTACCTTCTTGCGCCCAGTTCTCTTTTCCAAGTGCAATAGTCGCATCGCCAGTCGCATAGTTATAATTACCTAAAGCTACAGAAGAATCTCCAGAAGCGGTGTTTCTAAAACCTGTGGCAGTCGATTTATTTCCGATTGCTCTAGATGCATACCCTGCAGAGAATTGACCTACGTTACCACTATTAATATTTAAACCTTGCCGATCTATATTAAGCGGAGAACCCGCTATAGTATTAAAGCCCATGGCTACAGAACCAGTTCCAGAAGACCTGTTGTATGCATTGGCTCCAAAAGAACCCCAACCAAGAGCGCCAAAACCATCAGAACTAGTGGATTTTGAACCATCTCCTAAATTATAAAGTGGGTGAGTGTCCTCAGTGAAATTCCCGAAACCTGTAGCTGCTTCTGGAGACATCTCTGAGACTACTAAATCAACAGACCAATCTCCAATGTTTCCAAAAATAGTACCACCTCCTCCATTGTCAAGACGTGAAGCCCCTCTAGCAGAAGAAGCGTAGATTTTTCCATTAACGACGCCTCCACCACCGTTTTCCTCAAAAACAAGGGCAGATTTTTTATCTACATCTGCTGCGATGTTTCCGACTGATTCACCATTGAATATTTCATTTAAGGCAAATTCTACATTTTGAGGTGTAAGCTGTACATGCCCTTCATTTTGAGTTGGCATGCTCCAAGCATCAAATGGAGTGTTATTGGGATTCGTCATTCCTTCGTACCAATTATTGGTAAAATAACTCATTGAACTAATGGACGGAATAAAAGTAAAATAACTTGTTTGTAGCTGAGAAATAAAACTTGCAACTAAATCGTCTGATGAAGCAAAGGTTGCAGCGAGCTCTGAAATATCAAAAAGACCCCCGGGGGCAGTATCAATTCCGGATGTATGTCCGTGGGATTGTGCAAAGGCTTGGCTTTCAATATCACAGAAACATATAAAAGGCGCATCCACACGTATTTTACTAACAAGTTTTTTTTCATTTACGTTAGGTGTAAACCAGGCTTCAAGGTACGCGTCCGTTGATGCCGTACCAGTGGCAAGGGTGGCATTTAGCACTTTTTGACCCGGACTAACTGCCTGCCCGTTTAAATCATAAAATGGAGCCCCAGGGCTGCTGCCATTTATGATCGATACATTTCTTGTGTTTTGAGGGAATTTAAATTCATTAATAGTATTTATCGCGTTATAAAATATTTCGAAAAAAGGATGGGGCTTAGGCAATGCATTATCATTGTCAAATTCATTACCACCATTAACCAAATGTGGCTCAAGATGATCCCATAACATTTGCCTTCCGGCAGGAGATTTTAACATGCCGTCCACAAGCGGTCTTAAAGATTCTACACTAAAATCCCCAACCCATGTATTAAGTCCATAAGCCAAATAATTAAACATATGCTGAAATCCAATAGGAACATTAGCGCCTGCATGCGGAGTATCAAAGGAAATATAAAGTCTAGTTTCGTGGTCTAGGCCAATACTTTCCATATAATTTAAGCCATATCTTGCAACAAGCCCCCCCATACTTGGTCCGATAATCACATTTTGTTTATCTCCAACTTTTAAATTATTGATAGTCTTAATTAGTTCAACCAAAAGCATTGCATTTCGTTCAATATAATCAGCACCTCCCTTGATCCAAACCTGGTCTTCTTCTCTAAAATAGGTGGGGAAATTTAAAACGACGACATCATATCCGTTATCACGAACGATATCTCCTAAGTTTCCACCACTATAGTTTAGCGCCTGGTAGATGGTGTTAATATTTCTTGAGTCTAATGGGTCAAATCCATCTATTAAAAAAATAGGCTTATCTAGAACTCCGTCAGGGCTGTAAAATATATCAAATTCCCCCCAGCCCTTAAAAGGGTATTCGTTATATGGTTGCAGGTAGGGAGGGTCTGTAGTCCCAGACGTAAAGCCAACAATATTTTGATTGTTTTGTGTGTTTAATTCCTCATTAGAATAAACAATCTTCAAAGACGCACGACTCTCTAAAACCTCTTGATTATCGAGGGTAATCCTGAATTGTAAAATTTTTTCTCCTTCACTTTGGTAAGCGATTCGCGTAGCAGAGCCTAAACTTAGTGTTTGGTAGCCCTGATTGTCATCAAAATCAACCTCAACTCTTGTAATATCCCTTTCTGTTGTATTGAAAAATGACTCTTTATTTAGACTAAAAACGACATTTGTACCCTTTTGGACAAGCTTTAATGGAGCCGCTATTAGAAGCTGGTGCTGGTCAAATATTTCTATTTGTTGTCCACCTCTTCGAAACGTATTTTTATCCGTTTTTTCTATTAGATTGTTCTTAGCAACAAGCTCATTGAAGGACTCATATTCTGTAAAAAGGAGCGCCAAAGGCACTTCTGAGCTTAATAATTGCTTTGTTGTGATGGCTTTTATGGTATTTAAACTAGGAAGGCGTTGTTCAAAATCTGAAAAGGAAATCGCTTTATAAGCTTGATAAAAATTATATATATTATGAGTCTGATTTGGGTAATCTTTAATATCACTAATGGAACTACTGTTATATAAAATACTCGTTTTCATCCCTTTTTTATCAAAATCGGGAAACAGATTATTTATGTTTTGTGAATTCATTAATAAGCTACTAAAACACACATATATAAAAATTATCCTTCTCATGATAGTCTTATTTTATTTTATTTTTAAGTTCTTTAATTTGTTTTTGTTGTTCTTTAATTGCGTTAATTAATACCGGAATCAGCCCTTGATAATTTACAGACAATGTTTTATCGCTGTCATTCGCTGTTTTTACCAATTCTGGAAATGCTTTTTGAACATCCTGTGCTAGCAATCCTATTTTAGACTTAGATTCGTTTGACTTCATTGTATAACTCTTTCCATCAATCATCAGTAATTTAGCAAGCGTACTTCCTAAAGAAATAATATTAGATTTTAATCTCGCATCTGAGTTTATGGTTAAATCTCCTGAAAGTGTTGCTGAACCATCATAGTAAACTACAAATGCATTTGAAGGGTTGTCTCCCCTTTGATATGCTGTTGTATTGATGTCTCCATTTCCAATTACAAAAGCAACTCCTGCAGGTAATCCGTTATACGCACCATCTGCATAAAAATACTGGTCTGCTGTTGGCCAGCCAATTCCTGCTTCATTATTCACTCCAATAGCCAACATACCTAAGTTATCTGAAATTGTTCTAAAACCCATAGAAGTGGACGCTTGGTTTGTTGCTGTTGTTCCCCTGTTTAAAGCCATTGAAGCGTCCGCAGAAGCCGTATTATACTTCCCCATCGCAGTGGCACTGCCTCCAGTTCCAGCTGCAGCGTTTACATCCCCTGCTACGTTTTGATATCCAG
>JBLHGH010000216.1:0-3570 GCA_047615425.1 Candidatus Latescibacterota bacterium | reverse complement strand
ACCCCAAAAAAATGATTCTCAAAATAAAGAGGCACTCATTCCCTGTCCAATCCCTGACTCTATTCCTGGTGATACCCTAGACCTCAATATGGGTTTTCAACGCATTCACGAACACAAAAGAGAACTTTTCGCCTCCAATCCAAACTTTCAACAAACTTTTCTCATCTTCATCTTTCATCCTAACGTAAACCCAATCTTTACCTCAAATTTACCCACAAAAGGCTGATCATATACAAAATATTTTACAGTGCCCCAAAATCCGGCCTGCAAAACGTATACAAGTTTCTTTGCTTCCTATGCATAATGCTAAAACTGATCTTACTGTGTTATTACAATGATCGGCTTTTGGCTGAGGTTTTGGGAAATTGGCGCACGTTGTCTTGGGAATACTTACTGACCTTTACAACACTGTTGGGGGTCTTCTATGTTGTCGCTGGAGTCCATACCTACTATACGTTTATGTAATTTTTTTGGAGGGGAGATGGGGAATTTTATAGGGGGCTCTACTGGAATAGTGAGAAATTTAGGATGAAGGTTAGTCGCTATTGGAATTCACAGAAAGTCAAGGGTCTGTATTCTAGGAAAGTTGATTAGATGGATTTTGTCGGGTATCTGAAGATTGAAGACTTTTCCAGGGAGCTAAACCCGAATGAGTACAAGGTATTGGAAAAAGAGTTCTGCACCGAATTTCGGGAGAAAGAAAATTTGCCATGCGACAATCTGTGTAGTATTTGCGTTGCCAGTTATGAGGAAATGAACCGAGTTATAGAGTAGCCCGTTTGCAGGCACAGATTCCATAGAGACTGCGTGCTGCAATGGTTCAAGATGGGTCAGACTAGCTGCCCGTACTGTAGGGGCAATGTAAAATTTACCATGATTGAGCACTTCCACCCGGAAACGTTTGCAACCTTCAAGGCCAAACTTGAGTCCGCGCATAGCTATGCCCCATATAACCCTACTAGGATTCCGGAAATTAACACCGAATAAGATTTAAGAGAAAGATATAATGGCAATAGTAATAATAAATTGTTAGACAATAGTTGACTGATCCTTTAATTTTTATTTGTTTATTTATTTGATTGTTCAAATTACTACCAAAATAGACCAAAATCTGTTTTTGTTTAACACCAAATTTCTTTTTAGCTTTTTTAAAATCATATTGGAACGATACTCCCAAAATAAAACTGAATGATACTGCCAAATTCACAGCCAAGATATTTCTAGGCAATTTAGCTAACTAATTCCAAGATGCTACTACGCAATTTGCCCTCGTCCCCCTTCTCCTCCCATTCCTCCAGAATTGCGAAAATCTTTTCATCAGAAGAGATGACTTTTTCTTTCAATTTGATCTTTTGGTCCTCGGTCACCGAGTCCTGCTTGAACAGCTCGGTGATGTAGTACAACAATTTTGCATGCGGCAATTGTAAGGTATTCATTCTTAGGGCAAACGGTTCTTAATTACTTTTAATTTATAGATTTTTTCCCACAAAAAAATCATCACTAATATTTTTGAAAATTGGGTTTTTTTTGAATCTAATCATTTTTTGTGATTGAATAAGAAAAATATTTAACAAAATAACAAAATGTCTGAACCTCTACCCGATGAATTAAGCGACGCCGAATTTTTGGAGAGACACCGGGGTATTTTCTACAAGACCTCCAACAGTAAATTCGGGTCCGGGAGCGACGCCAGCCAGGGGAAGCCAAATTCTAAAGAGGGCCTCAATGGAAAATTCACCTCGCATCTTATTGAATGCGGAATGTTCAAAAATAACAGTTTGAACACGGTCGCCGATAGAGAAAGGTTCATGAATGGCTCCAAAGACTGGATGGACAACTTGTCCTAAGTCTCCCTGAGCACTGCGCATGTCTATAGACTCTGAACCCAAAATAATTCGTTTTGTGATTAGACTGTTTTATTCTTGTGATTTATTTCTTGTAATTTTCATTCCTATCAAACCAAAAATTTGACTTTATAACTCCCACCAAAATTATAATTAGCCAACTATTGACTTGACTTACCTTGACTATGAAAAACAGTTGCTCAGTGGACGAATTTCTGGCCCCAGACGTGACATCAACAGACTATCAAGATATAGAGCCGACCAAGCCTTGCAACTCCGAGCAATGCTGTGCCCAGTCTATCCTAACTTTAAACAGAGTAGACTCCTCAGAAACCATCCCCAAGTCCGGGTACACCTGGGGGTCCTCTAGCAAAGAATTTGGCCAGAACCTGTCTTCTTAGGCAACTCTAAACAATCTACAGAGCCTGGTCACAGCCAACGAGTCAGAGTACACAGACATAATCGTGACTTACTCTCCACTGTACGCTTGGTCTTTTGTGACTATCCACTGCATTGGAGGTTTTTATTTAGGATTCATGATGACCTGCATGAATGTGGTAGGCAGACCCCTATTGGGAGTTGTTTTTAAGAATCATGATTCAGAAGAATTCTATACAAGTTTGGGGGATAGCTTTTAGTATCTGTGCGTTGGGAAAATTCTCGGGATTATGGTCTCCGCTTATTACCAAAAGAGAACCGGGAAGTTGAGACTGCTGTTTTGGGGCGAGTTGTTTAATTAGCTCGCCATGATACTGCTGCTTGTGGAAGTCCAGGTCGGATTCATGATGGGCCGGTAATATATTTCCTGTGATTTTTTGAAAAATTTAAATAGGCTGTGCAGCGGAATTTATGGAGGGTTTATTGTAACCACAACCCCGAGACTGATTCTGGAATGTTTCCCTGTGAAAAAACGCGCGCGGGCGACAACGGCATTTTCCTTTGCGATCTGCACAGGAGTTGCGATCTCGTTCACCCCGGGGTTTCTATACGGAGATGAGATCATAGTTAAGTATTGGAGACTGTTTTTTATGATCCCTTCGATACTTTCGATGTTGAGGATTGTGATCATCTATGCATTTTTCAACCACGATAGCCCAAGCCAATACTCGCTCTCGAAAACCGAGGCTAACTACCGGAAAATGGAACCAAAGATCAATAACGTAATCTCGAAATTTTCGCCGACGATTAGAGACTATAGAGACTCAAGAGGTGAGGTTAATGCCTTGAGAGATGTGATGGTCATGGAGTCTGGGTTCTGGAAAAAGATTACAAACAATCTGTGTGACCGCAGAAAATTTTGGCCCCTCATCACGGTGATAGCTTTCCAGATGTGGCCTACTATGTCCGGGCTGTGTTTCACGGAATTTTACTCAACGGAAATTTATGACAATCTTATGTATAAAGGGTTTGGGTACAGCCTGACTTTTTGGAATGGGATCATGGTGTTCTGCGCAGGGCTGTCAATTTTCTTGTTTGTGGATAAATTCGGAAGACGGTCGATAATCATTAATGGCTGCTTGATCCAGATAGGCTTGATGTATTTCCTGACAATCGCTTTTTACTGCCAGAATGTTTGGATGCTGATGATTTCGAGCATGTTTTATACGTTTGTTGTCTATTTCAGCTACATGGGAGTCTGTTTCCTGTATACTAATGAGATTGCAGAGTCGTTCAACGTTGCAGTTGGCCTGGTCATTTTTTGGATACTCAGGTGCATACTGGCAAA
>JBLHGH010000215.1:0-3577 GCA_047615425.1 Candidatus Latescibacterota bacterium | reverse complement strand
CACTTCCCATAGCGATTGGCAGAAAGCGCGCCGTAAAAGTGGTTTTCGCACTTGGTGCGTTAAGCGTGGCTGGCACCATTTATTATATGTATCAGGTGCTTTACAGCCATCAGGTCATTGCATCCTACTTCCTAATCCTAATATTAGCGCCACTATTGTTCTTTTGTACAAGAGCATGGAGCGCGTCAAATGATAAAGATTTTCGGATACTTTCAAGCATATTGAAGGGGATTCTTTTTGTAGGAATTTGTTCTATCTTGTTTTATCCTGAAGTTATTCTGAATTAATATGAAACTAAACACCTCCAATAGCTATATTTTAGAAAACGATCACGTAAAGTTAATTCCACTGCAGCAAGATCATTTTGAGCTGTTATTGCCTTTTTCTAAAAACGAACCCAACCTTTGGGTCTATTCTCTTACTCCTGCTAACGGAAGCGAAAACCTAGAGAAATATCTTGCTGCTGCGCTTAAAAAACGAAGCGAAGGAGATAGCTACCCGTTTTTGGTATTTGACAAAAAAACAGAAAAATACGCAGGAAGCACACGGTTTTATGATATTCAAAAACACCATAACACGGTTCAATTAGGATATACATGGTACGGGAAAGGTTTTCAAGGAACAGGGCTCAATAAGCATTGTAAATTTCTATTACTAGAATTTGCTTTTGAAACTGTTGGTGTGGAACGCGTAGAGTTTCGGGCAGATGCCTTAAACGCAAGAAGTGTTGCCGCTATGAAAAGCATTGGTTGTATCGAAGAAGGGATTTTAAGACAGAACTGCGCAAGCGTAATGGGGAGACGAGACAGTATTGTGTTTAGTATTTTAAAGGATGAATGGTTTGATGTTGTGAAAAATAGACTACTAAATAAACTGAAAATAATTTAGCACGAAGCTGTAAGTAGAAAGCAGGAAGTTAACCGAAAGATTAATTCTCACGCACCTTGCACGAGGCTATTGGAAATAAAATTAATTATGCTAAGAGAAAAACTAAAAGACTATAATGTCATCTTGGCCTCGGGTTCACCTAGAAGGCAAAACTTTTTTAAGGAACTTGATGTAGATTTCACCATTGAGGTCAGTGCAATTGAAGAGATCTATCCTCCGAGCCTCATTGGATCTGAGATTACAGATTTTCTTGCCCAATTAAAAGCAACTCCCTTCACAGAGCTTTCGGAAAATGACATCCTCGTGACCAGCGATACCATTGTATGGAAAGATGATAAAGCCATCGGCAAGCCTACAGACTATGAAGACGCGAAAAGAATGCTGGAAAATTTAAGTGGTGCCATGCATGAAGTGATAACCTCTGTTTCCTTCACATCAAAGCATTTTCAGAAAACCATAAACGACACTACCAAAGTTTGGATAAAAGAGCTTTCAGAAGAAGAAATCGCCTATTATTTGGACACCTATGAACCCTATGACAAGGCGGGAAGTTATGGTATTCAAGAGTGGTTTGGCTATGTAAGTATTGACCGTCTTGAAGGGTCTTATTTTAATGTGATGGGATTGCCTACTCGACTTGTTTACAAAACGTTAATTGAGATTGCCAACAACCAATTTTAGGTTATTTTTACTTTAAACCCTTCCAATATGAACTCCTCATTTTTATCCGGCCTTGCAATGGCATTCCTTTTTGCAGGTTTTACTGGGTGCAACCAATCGTACCCAAAAGAACTCGACGCTAACGCTACCGCGGAAATAACGAAACAGGACGACACACCCAAAGGCAGAAACCTATCTCAGAATTTCAAAGATTATTGGTATGCCGGAACTGCAGAGATCACCTCCTATCGTCTTGTCCAAGAGCGCTACGGAGAGTTACGCGAAGGCACTTCAGTAAACATATTTGTCACGGAAGATTTTCTTCCCAAGGAACAGGTGAAGGCAAATCAGTCTTCAACAGCAAACATTCCTGTGCTCAAATTAAACAACACTAAGAAGTTCAATACTGGCATTTATCCATATTCCATTATGACTAGCACATTTAGCCCGGTAGGTTATCCAGGCCATGCCCTAAAAGTGGCCCATTCTATGCAAGAATGGTGCGGACAAGTCTATATGCAATTGAATAATCGATCCAATTTTGAGGTTCAAATCCATTCCTATTTTGAAGGAGAAGCGGATCAAGAGTTAAGTCTGCCGAAGACTTGGTTGGAGAGTGAATTATGGAATCTCCTTCGTATCAATCCAGAGGAGCTCCCTACAGGCGACCTTCACATTATTCCATCTTTTGAGTATATGCGAATGCGGCATAAAAAACCTGCGGCACAATTGGCGTATGCTAAATTAAACCAGGGGGATTCGATGAGTAGTTATGCAATTGAATACCCTTCCTTGCAAAGGCAACTTACTATTTACTTCAACAGTTCCTTTCCTTTTGAAATTGAAAAATGGGAAGAGACGAATGCTGCGCGAAACAATAATGGCGCTCAGTTGAAAACGACTGCTACGAAAATGAAACGCATGCGCTCAGCATACTGGGAACAAAATTCCAACAAATATGTAGTTTTAAGAGACTCATTAGGGTTGCGTTAATAATGAGGTTTGTGCGCATTACGGAAAAATTGTTAAAGAAATTGCATCAGATTTTTTCAGTCTCTTATTTTGGGTATCTTTGAAACGAATCTCAATCAAAAAACCTCATGGGCGAATTCCGCTTACTCACAATAATTCTTATTTTTTCCGCTTCAAATATCTTTGCACAGCAACCGCAGAAGCCCACCGCATCTGAAATTCATCACAACCTTGAAGCGCTAAACTTCTTAGGGTCCGCATTATATGTTGCTGCGCATCCAGATGATGAAAATACAAGGCTTATTTCTTACATGGCAAACGATTTGCATGCAAGAACCGCATACTTGTCCCTCACCCGAGGAGACGGAGGTCAAAACTTGGTTGGGCCAGAAATTCGCGAATTATTAGGTGTAATTAGAACACAAGAATTACTTGCCGCTAGGCGAACGGATGGCGGTCAGCAACTATTTACACGAGCGAATGATTTTGGATATTCTAAACATCCAGACGAAACTTTATCCATTTGGAACGAGGAAGAAGTCTTGGGAGATGTGGTTCGCGCTATTAGAAAGTTTAAGCCAGATGTTATTGTGAACAGATTCAATCATCGAAATCCAGGAAGTACTCATGGACATCATACTTCTTCTGCCATGTTAGGTTTTGAAGCTTTTGACCTTGTTGGGGATGCCTCGAAATATCCTGAAACAGCGTCTGAATTTGGTGCATGGGAAGCTAAACGTCTTTTCTTTAATACATCTTGGTGGTTCTACGGAAGTCGAGAAAAATTTGAGGCGGCAGATAAATCGAAGTTGGTAGCCGTTGAAACAGGAAACTATTATCCTGCCCTTGGTTTGTCGAACGGAGAAATTGCTTCTTTGAGTAGAAGCATGCACAAATCTCAAGGATTTGGAAGCACTGGCACACGTGGGAGTCAGACAGAATATTTGGAGTTTTTAAAAGGAGATTTTCCACAAGACAGAACAAATATATTTGATGGAATAGATACAAGCTGGTCTCGCATTGAAGGCGGAGCGACTATTGGTGCCATATTGGATCC
>JBLHGH010000214.1:0-3618 GCA_047615425.1 Candidatus Latescibacterota bacterium | reverse complement strand
AGCGTTAGCGCCCCAACACCCTAACCACCTAACCGTTCAGCTTCTAACCGTTCCATCAGCCAGTGTCTGCCTATAATCAATCCTATAGCTAACAAGCCACCTAAAATACCACCAATAATTAGGGCTTTCATTCTTGATTTTCCCGTAGGTTGGAATGGGCCTAAAGGTCTGTCTATAACCTGAAAGTAGGGGGTAGCGCTGTTGAGTAAAAATTCAGCACGTTCTTGATTTTTGATGGATTCACCATACATGATGTACAACATTTCTACCTTGCGAGCTAATTGTTGTTTGGGTAGTTTATTGGTACTAAGAATAATGCTTTTACCTTGGTCTTGAAAACGAGCGAGTTGCATTTCAGCACTACGGAGTTCTCCGTATATGGAATCTGCTTTGTTGGCAACATGGTCATATGTAGCCTGTTGTTTTTCAATTGTATTATGAATGTAGAATTCGCTCAAAACGTCATAAAGTGTATTGGCAAGCGCTATACTAAGTTCGGGGTATTCCGTTTTTCCAACAATTTTAAGAAATGAGCTTTCGTCGTCATAATCAATGCTTAAAAGACCTTCGGTACCATCTTTTGGATCACCTTTAATCTTTTTAGACAATAACAGAATTGCTAGGTCTTGCTGAGGTTCGTATAACGAGTCTCTACTTGGTTGGAAGCGAAAACCAGTTAAGTCTATATTCCCATTCTTCGAAGTCAAAGGTATTTCTAAGATATCTACGAGGTGGTTACCTAAGAAATCTGTTTTGCCATTTACAGTAGCAAGTGATGTCATAGCCTTACCGAGAATCAATCTAGAAGTAGCCAATTGACTAATTTTTTCATAGTTGTGACCGGCTTTAGATCCACCAAACCCTAATTCACCTAATACAGCTCCAATTCCACCACCAGATCCGCCATCATCTTCATTGATTACAAATGTTAAAGGGGCGCTATATTTCTTTGGGGTGAGCCAAGCCTGTGTTACTAATAATCCTGCTAATACAATACTGCCAACAACAACCCACCCTTTATTTCTCCAGGCTAAAGACCAGTAAGTCTTAATCATTTGCAAAATTTCAGAAATTTGGATGGGCTTTTCTTCTTTCATTTTACTTCGTTCCGTTAACCACCGTAATGAGGGTTTGTGTAGTTAACATGATGGACGTTGTGATTGCTGTGATAGCATTCAATTCTGTCATGCGTTCAAGCAAGGATTTCTTTTCTTCTTTAGGCTTAAAACCTTCATCCTTTTCATTTCGTTGCTTAATAACTTTGTCCTTAAGCGCTAAGTGTATTTCAGAACCTCTTTTTACCTTGGGGTAAACTTTAAAGAATAAGAAACTCCTCGTCTTTTTAATACGACCATTGGCATAGGTCACCGTCGTTTTCTTCCGTTTAGCATCTTTACTATAACCTCCTGCATATTGATTCACGTACCATTTGGCACGACGGTTAAAATAGTTGAGAACGATGTTTAGTTCATTCCCACCAGTACGGTTAGCAATGTAAATCGAATCAGCGTTGGTTCCGAGTTTATCAATCTGTACGATATCAATCAGTTTGGGCACCGTAATGACATCACCTTCTTTTAAAGCAATATTAAATCGGGAATCATAAGGTCGGTTGTCCAATAAATCCATTCGAGTAACGACATATCCAATGCTATCGTATCCCCGATAAAATGTTCCTGCTTCAGGGAAAGCTTCAACTGTATATCCACCTGCACGATCAATAATACTGCTTAACCGCTCATTGGGTTTCATGAGGGCATAAATGCCTGGGTATTGAACTTGACCGTTTATTGTAACATACTTAATAGGTTCGAAATTTGGCGTTGTTCTAACAACAATATGATCATATGGTTTTATTTCGAACGGGATATTATCCTGTAATGCGTTCAAGTTATGATCTATTTCAATTGTAGTTGCATAGGTTTCAGTGGGTTCGTTTTTTTCAACCTTTAATCTGAAAATATCAATTTTGTTACTGGCGGCTTCCATCTTTAAACCACCTGCCATGACTAAGATGTCTTTAAAAGATAGTGTCGAATCAAAAACATATTGTCCTGGACTTCGCACTGCGCCACTAATTTTGACGTAATACTGATCCATATAACTGGTTGAACTGGGCACTACGATACGGTCGCTTGGGTTGATGATGATGTTGGCCGAAGACTCCGGATTTTCAAAGGCCGTTTTTAAATCTACTACTTGGTATTCTCTCTTTAAAGGCTGTCCAGGAGGGGAGGAGATGATGTAACCGAAAGGGGTCGCTGCTGATTGGAAACCTCTTGACATCATGATTGCGTCATACAGCGTAATGGTTTTTGAAGGATCCCAAAAATGTGTGCCCCCACTTCTTACCGCACCGGAAATTGTAAAGTTATAATTGTCAACGAATTGTGATTTAGTATAAAGAACAATCCGATCTTCATGTTGCAGGGGAATGTTCTTCTCTGAACTTGGATTTGCCAATACGTCCTCTACATACACCCTTTTGAGTTGGAAAGTCCCGTCCGTATTTTTTCGTGTCAAATAAGCCATTTGATTATAGGACTCTTTTTCTAACCGGGCTTTCTCCAACACATCTGAAAGTTTCATGTTGTCCATTAATTCAAAATTACCCGGATGTCGAACAGCCCCTGTAATACTTACATAATTGTCATATCCTTTCAAACTGCTATGAAATATTAACTGATCTCCGTCATTTAGTTTGAGGTCGGCAGCTTCAATAGTGCTTAATTCATAATCTTTAATGGCTTGTTCTCCGTTCTCAGTATAAATGTGCTGCACCAAACCGCCATAGATACTGGTAGCATATCCACCAGCCCAGCGAACTGCCTCATTGTAATTTTCCGACGACTTTAATTCGTAAGATGCACCTCTACGTATACCACCACCAGTAACTGAAACTCGTTTTTTGAATTTGGGGATGTAAATTAGATCATTGTTACTTAAGTAAAAGTTATATTGCTTTTTAGGGTCAATCATGAACTCATAAACATCCAGAATCCTTTTTTTACCGGAGGATCGAATTTCAATGTTTCTTAGACTTGCTTCTGCGCCAGGTCCACCTGCTACAATAATTGCATTAAGGGCGGTGTTTAATGCTGATATGGTATAACTTCCTGGTTGATTGACTTCACCAAAGATGTTTACTGTAATGGTACGAGCAGTGTGCAGAGTAACTTCAAACTGACCTGGACTAAATACGTAGCTTTGTCTAAATCGACCCAGGAGTAATGCCTTGGCTTTTTTCAGGGAAACACCCCTTAGATATATTTTAGCAATTCCACGAGGGCGAATAAAACCGTCATCCTGTATTTCATAGAGTAAATCCGTTTGTGATGCGCCAAAAATATTGATGGCAATTTTATCACCTACATCTAACACATAACTATCCGGTGTCGTAGTAGAAGAAGTGGTTCGGTAAACATCTAGTGACTTATTGAAAAACACATCCATCCCATAAACACTACTCTGCGCAGAATATTGATTCTTTTCCTCTTTGGTCAATACATCGTAAATCGCCTCATCTAATGTTGCACCCTGCTTCATTCGGCGTATGACTTCATCTGCTGATTTTCGACTCAGCTGTTTCATTTTATTCCGTGCTTCGGTTTCGATAGA
>JBLHGH010000213.1:0-3630 GCA_047615425.1 Candidatus Latescibacterota bacterium | reverse complement strand
CACCAATCACATGACCTATAATGATAGAAGCGCTTTCTTTTGGATCAAGTTCATTATGAGAATTGATAGAATTAACCTGATTTTCTGTAAACATGGTTGGATTAGTCATCTTCCCAATATCATGATATAGTGCTCCTACGCGAACTAACATAGAATTTGCTCCAATTTCATTAGCTGCTGCTTCGGCAAGATTTGCAACGTTCAATGAATGATGAAATGTTCCTGGTGCTTTGTTTGAAAGCTCTTTTAGCAACCTAGAGTTTGTGTCGCTCAATTCTAATAAGGAAACGTCTGACACAAGTCCAAAAATCTTCTCATAAAAGTAAATTAGCGGATGCGCAAATAATGTTAATAATCCGCAACCAATAAAATACCCGAAGTTTTCCCAACTAATATTCTGAATATTCCCTTCCTGAATAAGATAAAAGGCAAAATAGCCTATTATATAGACACTTGTTATTTGCCCAACTGAAACAAAGAGGTTCGCTCTTTTATATAATTCTGATACTGTCAAAATAGTCACAATTCCGGCAATAATCTGCAGGAACATGAACTCAAAACTATTTGGAACAATAAAACCAAGTAACAAGATAGTGAGTACATGAACAAAAAGTCCTAAACGTGGATCAAAGAAGGCTTTAAGGATTAGTGGCAGCGTACATAGCGGCACGAGATAAACGTATTTGGCATCAAACTTCACCACCATCGTGGTCAAGAAAACCATGAGTCCAATGTTAAAAAAGATAAAGGTAACCTTGGTATTATTATTGAATATTTCTGGGCGATATTTTTTAAGAAATAGAAAAAGAATTAGAAATACCATGGACACTAGAATCGAATACCCAACAATAAGCCACAAGTAGTTTGACTTAGTCCAAACTTGAGACTCGAATTCTGCCTTTAATGACTCCAATATTTGGTGGGTGTCTCCTTCTACCACTTCCCCTTTTGCAATGATTCGTCCGCCTTTTTCAATGACACCTCTGTTGGGGTTAATTGCATTTACCTGACTTCTTAGAGCACCTTCAGTTAGCTTTGCATTCAGCGTAATATTTCCAGAGATTGATTGTTTTAATAGTTTTTCAATGAACAACAGATCATTTTCAATTACATCTACCCCCAATTGAATAGTAATTCTTTCTAGAAGCTGCCCCTCTTTGAAAAACTGCCCAAAGTTAATTTCGGCAATTTCATTGCCTTTTTTCAAATAAACCAATTGGTTGTCTGCGTAAGGGTAAATATTCTCTAAAACCCCATTATGATATGCTTCATCGAGTACTTTAGTTCCAATACGAATAAAGTTCTCTTCGCTAAGCTCAAAAAGACTATCAACAAACGTAGCAGTCAAAAGCTGTTCAAACTTTGCTCTACTTTTATTTTCAATTGTTGTGTTGAAGTCGAAATACGGAATAGCATTTAATTTTGCTTCTTCTCGCTCCGTTTCTAAGGCTTCTGCGTTCTTCTTTATCGTAAAGCTAAAAGGCGCGTATAAATTCTCATATTGCCATGGTTTGCCTTTTTGGAAATTGTATTTAAATTGTCCGCCTTTCGGAAGCAAATAAATTATCAGAAAGGTGGATACAATAAACAGGAAGGCCTTGTATATGACCGATTGATTTTTGGTTAATATCGAAAAGAAGTTTTTCATATATTGTATTGGATAAGTAAAGGTATTAATAAGGATTGAGTAATCCCAAAAGGTGTTTGTATAAAGATTGATAATTTGGTTATAAATATGTAAATTTGCACTTGTTTTTAACGCATAAAATCATACTAGAAATGAGCAAAAAAGTTGTTATTGTTTCCACAGCAAGAACTCCTATTGGTAGTTTTATGGGAAGTCTTTCTTCCCTTACTGCGGTTCAACTTGGAAGTGCCGCTATTAAGGGCGCTATTGAAAAAATAAACCTTGACCCTTCGCTCGTTGAGGAAATTTTTATGGGTAATGTTGTGCAGGCTGGTGTAGGGCAAGCTCCTGCGCGCCAAGCCGCATTAGGTGCTGGATTGCCAGATACAGTTCCATGTACAACTGTGAATAAGGTTTGTGCTTCTGGAATGAAAGCTTTAATGAATGCAGCCCAAGCTATTGCTTTGGGAGATGCCTCAATCGTGATTGCAGGTGGCATGGAAAGCATGAGTAATATCCCACACTATCTACATATGCGTAATGGTCAGAAATTTGGACCAGCTACCCTTATAGATGGAATTCAAAAAGATGGTTTAGTAGATGCTTACGGTCAAAACGCTATGGGTGTTTTAGCAGATGCATGTGCTGCCAAATATGAGTTCTCAAGAGAAGACCAGGATGCCTTTGCTATTCAGTCGTATGAGCGCTCTGCTAAGGCCTGGAGTGAGGGGAAATTCACGAATGAAGTTGTTCCGGTGTCTGTTCCACAAAGAAGAGGTGAAGCTGTAATCGTTTCTGAAGACGAAGAATTTAAGAATGTCCGTATGGATAAAATTCCGGCTTTGCGAGCGGCTTTTTCTAAAGACGGAACTGTAACAGCTGCTAATGCTTCTACCATTAATGATGGCGCTGGTGCAATAGTTTTAATGAGTGAAGAAAAGGCGGCCGAACTTGGTTTAACGCCACTGGCAACAATAATAGGTTATGCAGATGCCGCGCATGAGCCAGAATGGTTCACAATAGCCCCTTCAAAAGCGTTACCAAAAGCATTGGCTAAGGCCGGCGTTTCAAAAGATCAAGTAGATTTCTTTGAACTTAATGAGGCGTTTGCGGTAGTTGGCTTAGCGAATATGAAGCTCTTAGGCATTTCAGATACAAATACGAACGTAAACGGAGGCGCTGTTTCTTTGGGTCATCCTTTAGGATGTAGTGGTGTTCGTATTGTAATTACACTTTTGAGCGTTTTGCAACAAAATGATGGCAAAATTGGAGCTGCAGCGATTTGCAACGGCGGTGGTGGCGCTACAGCTATGGTAATTCAAAGAAACTAGTGACGCTATCGGCATACTAAATATATGAAATACGGCATTTGTAATTTAAGTATTGTTCCCCTACGCTTTGAGGCTACTGACACCAGTGAAATGGTAACACAAGTCCTATACGGAGAACATTTTAAAATACTTGAAGAACGTAAAAACTGGAGTCGTATTCGTTTGGCCTTTGATAAATATGAAGGGTGGATTGACAACAAGCAGTTTCTTTGTATTTCTGAAGAAAATTTTAGAGCAATCAAGGGGTCTGAGCAAAAATTGGCTACGGATTTGGTAGATTTTATTAGCGCTGAAAACGGTCAATTACTCTCGATTCCTATTGGATCTTGTGTTTCTAGTAGTGTACTTCTTCAGCATACATTCGAAGGAAAGTCTATATCTGGAAAGCTTGCCAAGGAACAAATCATTAACACAGCGTTACTCTACTTAAATGCCCCATATTTGTGGGGAGGCAAAACTCCTTTCGGAATAGATTGTAGCGGTTTCACTCAAATGGTCTATAAACTGAACGGCTATGAATTACTTAGAGACGCTAGTCAGCAGGCCACACAAGGAGAGGCTTTAAGCTTTATTGAAGAGAGTGAACCTGGCGACCTTGCCTTTTTTGATAATGCGGAAGGAAATATTATCCACGTTGGGATTATCATGGAAGACCATTATATTATCCATGCA
>JBLHGH010000212.1:0-3643 GCA_047615425.1 Candidatus Latescibacterota bacterium | reverse complement strand
GCGCTATTTTCGTTTCATAAGATCAAACCCATAAACATATCCAATGCTTAACTCACTAAAGTCAGCCTGACCTAAATTTGCATTTAGAGTGATTGAAAGAAAGATATTATGGTTTGGTGCCTTGTTGTTTCCAATAAGGTAATATTTGAGTCCTAACCTGCTAGAAACAGATCGTTTCTTCTCATATTTGGGACTTAATTCTCCCAATTCCTCAAGAAAAACAGGTCCCTCACCTGTCATAATGTAATACGTTAGGCCCTGATTTATCTGATAGTCAACTTTGTAGAAGGGTTCATAAAAGTTGAAGCCTACGTTAATTTCCAAGGCAATATGATTTAGCAATAATGAAGCTTCCCCAAAGATTCCGAAGTTTGAAGCATAGCTAAATGGCGCATCTGCAAAATAGGGATATAGTTCAGTGATAAGTTCTTCTTCATTAACAATGTAATCGTAATAATGCTCATAAAATCGATAGAAAACACCGCCACCAAATTTGTACGTTTTATTTGTAATTTGACCTATTGACAGTGCTACCGAATAGACTTCTTTTCTATTATTAAATTCTTTGCTTAGTACATTTTGGCCTATGCCGCTCCGCAGTTGAATATAGGTCTGACTAGTACGGTCTCGTTTTCTGTTTATTATAGAGTCTGGAGGTTTGTAGCTTTGGATATCACGTTCGTGTATTTGTGTTGATAAACTCATCAAAAATGAGTTAAACCCTTGATTTTCTAGCCTTGTATGGCCATTGGAATGATGGAAGAATCCTACGCCCAATCGAACAGCGGTTTTTTTGTGCTTGAACAGTTCATAATGCATAAATGCTTTAAATGACCAGTTTATGCCTGTACTCACTCCTTTATTTACCTCATTGCCGTTTCTGGTAAGTCGTTTGTTGAAATAAGACGCACCCATTGCAACGTTCATTTTCAAATCTTTACGCCGTTTTCTAAAAAAGTCAAATTCTATAAACGCCATCCCTGTAAATGATTGCCCAACTTGATCCCAATTACCATAATCACTTGCTCCAATAGTAAAACCAGTTCTAGGATAATTGAGTCTATATGCAGACTCTTCGTCGATAAGTCCGTGATAGGTCCCGAAGCTTAGAAAAACTCCGGTCTGATTTTTAACAGGAGGAAAGCTGTCATTAGGTTCTGCCGTAAGTCCGTATAAGATCTCGGGCATTACATAGTCACTATAGCTGTCACTGGAGACAGGATTTTGCGCAATCGAGTTCGTTACGATACATATTATTAGAATCAGAAATATGTTTTTCATTCGCCACGCAAGTAACAATTTCTCTTCTTATTTTAAAAATTTATGTTTTACTTTCGTTGTAGTTCATTTTCATATGCTCGAAAGACTAGATTGGCTTTTTTCAAAACTCTCGTCCCTTGCCTGGGGGCTCCCATTGCTTATCGTTTTAATTTGCGGCGGTTTGTATTTATTGATTCGAAGTAAATTCGTAATGTTTCGATACTTCGGTCATGCTATTGCAGTACTTCGCGGAAAATATGACAACGAAAATGATGCGGGTGAAATAACCCATTTTCAGGCGCTTACAACAGCATTGTCTGCTACTGTTGGAATGGGGAATATAGCAGGGGTGGCGGTAGCAATCGCTATTGGTGGTCCTGGCGCAGTTTTTTGGATGTGGGTGAGCGCTGTGATTGGAATGTCCACCAAGTTTTTCACAGCAACCTTAGCAGTGCTTTTCAGAGGAAAAGATAGTAATGGCGAAATACAAGGTGGTCCTATGTATTTTATCGTCGAGGGCCTAGGAAAGAATTGGAAACCATTGGCGGTGTTCTTTAGTGTTGCCGGTCTCGTTGGTGCTTTGCCTGTTTTTAATGCGAATCAATTGACGCAGGCTATCAATGATATTCTTCTTAAACCAGCGGGAATGTATAGTGGGCTGTCAAGCAACTTAGTTATAGGAATAGTGCTGTCAACCATTACAGCTATTGTAATTCTCGGTGGAATTTCGCGCATAAGTAAAACTGCTTCAAAAATGGTCCCAGCAATGGTCGTGTTATATTTTGTTTTGGTGTTATTTATTCTAGGGACACATATTGATGTACTCCCAAAGTATTTAAAACTCATCTTCACCGATGCCTTTTCCGCGTCATTTTATAAAGAAGACACATTCTTAGGAGGTGTGGTTGGAGGGCTCATACTTTTAGGTATTAAACGTGGTGCGTTTTCTAATGAAGCTGGAATTGGAACAGCTCCCATGGCACATGGTGCTGCAAAAACCAGTGAGCCAATTCGTGAAGGATTAGTAGCGATGCTTGGTCCGGCCATTGATACGCTGATTGTTTGTACCCTAACAGCGTTGGCCATTTTGGTAACGGGTGTTTGGCAAACGAGTGGTGCTAATGGTGTTAGCCTGACAGCATCAGCGTTTCAAGAAGGGATACCCGTGTATGGTAAATATGCGCTCTTAGTGTGTATTGCGGTTTTTAGTATATCATCTATGTTTTCGTATTCATATTACGGCACAAAATGTATGTCCTTTTTGTTTGGGGCAAACAACAAGCATGTATATAATTACTTCTACATTGCGAGTATCATGGTTGGCGCTACGACATCATTAAGTATGATGATTAACCTAATTGATACATTTTTCGCATTAATGGCATTTCCAACCATGCTTGCTACTATTATTTTGGCCCCTCGAGTGGTAAAAGAGGCGAAGACATATTTCAAAAAACTTAAAAGTAATTAGTGTTCCTTTTAGGATAGGTTAGGTGCAGATATAAATTAATAAAGGCCATCATTTGGATGGCCTTTATTAATTCGCAATAAGTTTAAAATTAAATTCATTTAACGTTATAGGCGGTATATAAATTCCTCTTGGAGCTATTCAAAATAACTAAAGGTTTCCCCTTTCTTTATTTTGAGGAGCGATTCGTAGATTAGCGAGATTACATTCTCTACGTCATGTCTGTGAACCATTTCAACGGTTGTATGCATATAACGTAAGGGTAATGAAATAAGTGCAGATGCTACTCCAGTATTGCTATAAGCAAAAGCATCCGTATCGGTTCCTGTTGCACGAGACAGCGCGGCCCGTTGAAAAGGTATTTTGTTTTCTTCAGCCGTTTCTGTAATTAGATCCCGTAATTTCTGTTGCACTGCTGGGGCATAGGCAATAACTGGGCCCTCACCAATTTTAATAAATCCTTCCTTCTTTTTATCAATCATTGGCGTCGTGGTGTCATGCGTGACATCCGTAACAATGGCAACGTTTGGCTTAATACGTTCAGCAATCATTTGTGCACCACGCAGACCAATTTCTTCCTGTACAGAGTTGGTAATATAGAGACCAAATGGGAGCTCCTTTTTGTTTTCTTTCAGAAGACGAGCAACTTCAGCAATCATAAAGCCGCCCATTCTGTTATCGAGTGCTCTACAAACAAATTTGTCTTTATTCAGAATATGAAATTCATCTGGATAGGTAATTACACAGCCCACATGAATACCCATTTTATCAACTTCTTTTTTGTCCTTGGCACCCACATCAATAAAAATATTATCCGGTTTTGGGGCTTCCTCTTTTGCTCCGTTTCGTGTATGTATCGCTGGCCATCCAAACACTCCTTTGACAATGCCACCCTTTGTGTGGATGTTGACAATT
>JBLHGH010000211.1:0-3670 GCA_047615425.1 Candidatus Latescibacterota bacterium | reverse complement strand
AATGGTAATTACATCGTCACGAGTAAGAAATACGCCAAAAGGAATATTCTGAATTGGAAAGTCTGAATTTTCAGGTACGCTAAGCCATGTTTTTCTAGATGGGTTGTTGGCAGTTAAAGGCATAAGAGTTTTTGTTTTGTTGGTAAAATGTTAATCAAATATATAATTTCTGAAGGAGTAACCACAAGCTTTTACTACTTTTGAAATTATTTAATTTTTGAATAAAATTATGCAACGAGACGAACAGATATTTGAACTCATAGAAGCCGAAAAAGAGCGCCAGTTAAATGGACTAGAATTAATTGCTTCGGAAAATTTTGTAAGCGATCAGGTTATGGAAGCTACAGGCTCAGTTCTAACCAATAAATATGCCGAGGGATATCCTGGAAAACGTTACTATGGTGGGTGTGAAATTGTAGATGAAGTCGAACAAATTGCGATTGATCGAGCAAAAGTTTTGTTTGGAGCCGAGTATGTAAATGTACAGCCACATAGTGGTTCTCAGGCAAATACGGCTGTGTTTGCAGCCTGCTTAAAGCCCGGCGATAAATTCTTAGGGTTCGATTTAGCCCATGGTGGGCATTTAACACATGGTTCTCCTGTTAATTTTTCTGGGAGATTGTATAGTCCTGTGTTTTATGGAGTAGAAGAATCCACGGGTATGTTGGATTATGATAAAATTGAAGAGATAGCAGTTAGAGAGCAGCCTAAAATGATTATTGCAGGAGCTTCTGCCTATTCTCGTGAAATTGATTACAAGCGTTTTAGAGAAATTGCCGATAAAGTAGGAGCAATTTTGTTTGCTGATATAGCGCATCCTGCAGGCCTGATTGCCAAGGGAATTATTGGCGACCCTGTTCCGCATTGTCATGTGATGACAACTACTACGCACAAGACATTACGTGGACCTCGTGGTGGAATGATATTGATGGGGAAAGACTTTGAGAATCCCTTCGGAATTACCCTCAAAAATGGAAACTTACGAAAAATGTCATCTTTACTTGATAGCGGAATCTTTCCCGGGAATCAAGGAGGGCCTTTAGAACATGTAATTGCTGCGAAGGCAATCGCATTTGGCGAGGCACTTACCGACGACTTTTTACATTATATGATTCGTGTGAAGAAAAATGCTGAGGTCATGGCCGCGGCTTTCGTAACGAAAGGCTATAAAATTATTAGTGGTGGAACTGATAACCACATGATGTTAATTGATCTTCGGAATAAAAACATCACAGGGAAACAAGCAGAAGAAGCCCTTGGTAAAGCAGATATCACTGTGAATAAAAACATGGTGCCGTTTGATGACAAATCTCCTTTTGTAACAAGCGGTATTCGTATAGGAACGCCTGCTATTACAACTCGTGGTTTGGAAGCGGACGAGATGCAACAGATTGTAGACCTTGTTGATGAGGTGATTGTTAATTTTGAGGATGATGCTAGACTTGAAAGCATAGCCGTGAAGGTAAATGCGATGATGGATGGCAGACCGCTGTTTAGGGTATAATTCAAACTTATGACCTGTATTCAGATTCTTCAAAAACTGCACGCCCTTGCAAATCCTGATACATTCGATTTTAAGTGAAAGAGGTTCGGAATTGTCGCCAATAATGCACTAGGGGCGTACATGAAGGATCTCAAGCCTATTGTGTGGTAGATAAGAAAGCCGATAACAACGTATATGAAGCCTTTATTCCTCTGATTGTAAGACAGGCAATTGACGAGTGTTTGTGTGAAAAAAAGTGGTTAATTGGGCGTTACGCTCCATTAGAAAACGTAACCCAGATTTAAATAAAGTTGCCGTAGCTAAAACGATTCAAATTTTAGCAGAAAACCTAACTAGTAAGACAGCACAATGGATTGCCAAAGATGCTATTCGGGAACTCACAGCTGAAAAAAGTAAATATTCTTGACTATCCAAGGGCAATATATAGACCTTACTTAGCTTCGAAGTCCATGGGTGAAGTTCATTTTGTAGCGCCAAAAAGATTCTTAGTTGGTTATTAATTAATGTTTTATCTTTATTTTGCAATTTAACTTCACATAATCCTTACACTATTATGAAAAAGTGTTTTGGTATTTTAGTTTTTCTACTCGCCACTGCTTATAGTGCCACTGCACAATTGCAATTTAGTGAAGAAGCTAGTAATCTAGGATGCGGAAATAGTTCATATGGAATCGGTGATTTGGGTGCTGGAATTACTTTTTTTGATTTTGACGGTGATGGGTGGGATGACCTCACAGTTCCCTCGGAAGTAGGATTACCAGTGCGTTTTTTTAAAAATAATGAAGGGAAATTTTCAGAAGTAAATCTGAATATTAATAATTTCTACGGTGTTAAATCAGTGCAATGGGTTGATTTTGATAACGACGGGGATTATGACTTATTTGTTACCAGTAATGAAACCGGAACCAATGTACTTTATGGCAATGATGGATCCATGAATTTTACTAATGTAACGATAGCGGCTGGATTATTGACTTGGGGACATCACACCTATGGGGGTTCATGGGGTGATTATAACAATGATGGTTGGCTAGATCTGTTTATATGCTCACGAACCAACTTTATACTTCCGCAACCAACCTTAGCCAATTTGTTATTCGCTAATAATGGGGATGGGACCTTTACCAATGTTTCCGCTGCAGCGGGTATATCACCAGATCATCATCGTTCATTCTGCTCTGCGTTTTTTGATTATAACAATGATGGATGGCAGGATATTGTAATTGCAAATGACCGTATCGATACAGAAAATCAATTATATCGCAATAATACAGATGGGACTTTTACTGAAATTGGTTCCTCTGCAAATATGAATTTTGTTATGAATGCTATGTCAACAACTATTGGTGATTATAACCAGGATGGTTGGTTCGATGTTTACACTACAAATACCTATGAAGGG
Source organism: Candidatus Latescibacterota bacterium (assembly GCA_047615425.1). Classification (GTDB taxonomy): domain Bacteria; phylum Bacteroidota; class Bacteroidia; order Flavobacteriales; family Flavobacteriaceae; genus Patiriisocius. The sequence goes on along the minus strand of JBLHGH010000211.1, from coordinate 764 downwards.
AACGTGTTTTCCAGGAATAATGGGGACGGTACTTTTACGGATGTAGCAGCTTCCAATGGAACTTTAATGGAGTCTGTTGCTTGGGGTTCTGTATTTTTAGATGCCGAAAATGATGGTGATATAGATTTGTATGTGAGTAGTATGATACCTGATAACACCAACAGCCTTTCATCTGCATTCTATGAAAATAACGGTGCTAATCAATATACTATTCCGTCTGGAATAGGTTTTGAAAACGACCTTGCTAGAAGTTATGGTAATGCCATTGGCGATATAAACAATGACGGTTTACCAGATATTGCGGTGCTTAATTTGGCGCCAGATGATATTTATATTTGGGAGAATCAATCCAATACTACTAATAACTGGTTAAAAGTAAAATTGGAAGGCGTAGTGAGTAATAGGATGGGTATAGGTTCTTGGGTTGAAATTTCGGTTAATGGAGTAAAACAGTATAATTATACCTTATGTGGTGAAGGATATTTGGGTCAAAATTCTTCCTATGAGTTTTTTGGCATTGGCAACGCAACTCAGATTGATTATTTGAAAGTTACTTGGCTGAGTGGGATTGTGGATTATATTGAGAATCCCGAGATTAATGAACATCATATCATTATTGAAGGTTCCAATAATTTAAATGTAGATGAGCCAAATGCAGGAATCAATTCCGTTATGCTATATCCAAATCCAGCAGGGGATTTATTAAATATTAAAATCCCAACTACCATGATTGGGAGTGAACTTAGAATTAGCAGTGTTAATGG
>JBLHGH010000210.1:0-3699 GCA_047615425.1 Candidatus Latescibacterota bacterium | reverse complement strand
AGTTGAGTTAAATCGAATGAACGTAGATGGTCGATTTAAAGCGCAAGAAAACTTGTTCTTCATTTCTGCACATGAAATAGCAGATGTTCAACACCTGAAAACAGAAATGTTGAAGACCATAAACAGTTTGAACAGTTCGGAAAGCAATCATGTGGTGAGTAATGCCAGACATTACGAAGCCTTACAACAAGCCTATCAAGATGTGGGTCGTGTACTAGAAGCATTTGACTCCCAAATTACCAGCGAGCTAATTGCGCATGACATGCGTCAAGCCATTAATTCTATCGGCACAATTACTGGAGAGGTCGATATTGACCAAGATATCTTAGGAACCATTTTCGGAAAGTTTTGTATTGGAAAGTAAGTCATCTAGTTCAGCAAAGCTGAACGTAAGCGAACTCATCCTAATGAGCAAAGCGAAGAGGGATCTTTCCAACGCAGGGTTCTGAACCCTCTAAACAGTTTAAAACACCCCACTTCAATAACCCTCTCTAAAACTAACTACTATTATCAATTGGCTTATCCGCTCTAGTAGCGCTTGCTATCGGACATGTTTGGTATAAAGTGATGTTCAAAAATGCCAGGAGTAATATTACTCGCGGTGATAAGATAAACCCCATCTTATTCTATGCTGCTAGCTTTGCATTAGCGGCAATTGTTACTTTGGCTCTATGAAAACAGATTATTGGTCTTCATTCTTATGTCATTTCATTAGGCGATGATACTACTCGGTCGATTTCTGAGTTTCCATTATTTCACGATATGCTTCACGGAGCGGAAATGTCCGTTTACTTCGGTTCCATTTGCAATTGTGATGACCGGAATCAACAAATCGCGGGTTATAGTCATCATGACCATAATTATAACTAATAAAGAAACCAATTTTCCGTGGCAAGAAAATGCTTGCTGAAGTTTGAGATCTAAATGGATTTACGTGAGGATGAGATCCTTGTATTATCTCAATATCTTCTGCTAATTTCACTCTAAAGCGGTTCTTACCCAATAATGGAAACTTTTCCATTTTTTTAGTCTTACTTTTCACTTTAATCATTTGCTGTTCTTGAGCTGAACTAGCACCAAGATTAGAATCAGGACAAATAGAGATATTAGTCTTTTCATGGGGTGTATTTTAGAGCATTCCTATTAGAATTATGGCCTAACAGAAAGCCCTTGTATCAGTTCGCATAGAATAATCCCCTTTTCTTTTAAGATGATTTCAATATAGTATTTTTTCTCAAGTGAATCAAAATTAGGTGCCCATTTATATCTGTGAAAATACTCTACCTTTGACGCTCATATAAGATAACTCTATGTCACCAACAGAAATTATGGGCTATTTAGCCATGGCTACATTAATGATTTCTTTCTTACTCAAAGACATTACAAAATTACGTTTAGTAAATTCTTTGGCGTGTGGTTTCTTTGTAATTTACGGGGTCATGCTTGAGCCAGCTAGCTACCCAATCATTATTAGTAATGGGTTTATTATTTGTGTGAATGTGTATTATTTAAGCAAAGGGCTAAAGAATTAATTGACAATCTATAATGCACAATTAATAATAAACTACTAAACAAGGAACTATTCCTAGCAGCTTAGAGCCAAAAGCAAGCTACTTAATCAATCCTCTTTTTTTAGCACGTTCCTGCCATTTCTTTCTTGCTAATTCTTGAAGATCCGCTACGTTGTCAGTTTCATCCATAATCTCTATACCTAATAGAGTTTCTATGAGATCTTCCATAGTTACCAAACCAACAATACTTCCAAAGCTCTCATTTACTAAGGCTACATGCCCACTTTCCTTGGTAAGCTTGGCCATCAAATCTTGTAAATGCATATCATCCTTTACATGCAGGATATCTCTTCTTAAACTCTTAAGCGTAGTATCTTTTCTTCCTTGAACTAATTCCTCCAAAATTTCATCCTTCAAAACCATACCCACAATAGCCCCTTCTTCTTTCTCTAGAATTGGTATTCTAGAAAATCGTAAGGCTTTATGTTTTGTATAGAACTCATTAACCGTTTCTATCTCTGGTGCTGTAAACATTACAATTCTAGGAGTCATGATATCTTTCACCATTAGCTCATTAAGCTTTAACAAGTTTTGAATTATACTGTTTTCATCTTCATCTAATGAGCCAGACTCCAGACCCGTTTGCGCTAGCGCAGAAAAATCTGCTCGGCTCAAGACACTTTCGCCTTTATTTTTCTTTAAAAACTTTGTCATCAATTGGGTTAACCAAACAAATGGCGCTAAGATAAACAAGAGGATTCGTAAAGATTGAATCGTGAATCCAGCTAGGGATTTCCAATTATTCGCACCAATTGTTTTAGGGATTATTTCTGATAGAATCAAAATACACAAGGTCATCACTCCCGCTATAATCGACTCATAACTCAAACTAAATCCCAAAATATTGAAATAATTTTCTCCAAACAAAGCACCTGCTTGAGCACCCACACCAATAGCCCCCATGGTATGGGCAATGGTATTTAACGTCAGAATAGCCGAAAGGGGACGATCTATATCCTTTTTAAACTCTTTTAAAATTTCGGCATCAGCCTTGCCTGCCTGTGAGCGCGTTGCAATAAATGCTGGTGTAATACTTAAGAGAACCGCTTCCCAAATTGAACATAAAAAGGAAAACAAAATAGAAGCGGTAAAAGCAATGATTAAAACTACCATGGCATGAAGGTAAGGAATTGAGAAAATGATAAAGGCTAAATCCTAGAATAAGAAAATAAAAGCATCCCAAGCATTCATTCTTGAGATGCTTTCTGATTTAGTCAATCAGTACTTTTAATATTTTCTGTTTACCTTCTTCATCTTTCAAATTCAACAAATAAACACCTTTGCTTAGATCTGTCAATTCCAAAAAGAATAGATTACTTCCAAATTGAAGGCTTAACTCTTTGTGGTAAATTTGAACGCCTAGAACATTGGTCATACTCATTTGTATTATTGCCGGATCGAAGGCTTCCAAACTCAAGTTGAAAGACCCCGAGTTTGGATTAGGATATAATTTTAAAGCGCCCAAATCAAGATCATTGATGCCCACTCGAAGATAGTCAGCACAAACTGTATCTATACACCCTTTAAAACTTGTAATTACCACACAATAAATCCCATCTTGTGGACTTGTAGGCGTAAAAAACTGATTGCTTTCCCCCGGTAGAATGGACCCCAAAGCTGGACCATTATACCATTGATAAGTCATGCCGGAAGGAAATGCTTGTAAGGAGCTACCAACTTGGCTAATGGTTCCTATTGGTTTTGGATGCACTATTATCGAATCTTGGCAAGTAGTTGACCCAGCACTATTCGTTAAAGTTAAACTAACAGGGTAAGTACCTGAACTAGCATAATAAATGCTGTGAGGACCAGCACCACTTGCGGTACTAGGACTTCCACCAGGAAAACTCCAATTTAAACTAAGACCTATCGTAGAGCCGAAGTAAAAATAGGTAGTACTATTGTTCTGACAAAGCTCTGGATTGCGCTCCCAATCACAAGGCAGTGGATGTTTATCGCAATTGAGCGGTAAACAGATAGTAGTATCAGCACAAAGTGTTCCGTCTGCGCCGATCATCATAAAAATTAAACATTGGCAATGTCTGTTGATATCACTCTAAAGCTAACTAATTTATTTGGTATTTTATTATGATGGAGAAGCGGTTCTCATACCAGATTGAGTATCAAC
>JBLHGH010000209.1:0-3741 GCA_047615425.1 Candidatus Latescibacterota bacterium | reverse complement strand
TAGGATCCTTTTTTACAATTGGCATTTGGAGTTTGATGATTGGTGCGTACCGAGCATACAATAAAAGACTTAATACAAGTAGGAGCTAATGGCGGATTCAAAATTTGACCCAATAATACATGCACCTAACCGTCTCCAGATTTGTGCATTGCTTTCACCACTTGACCAAGTTGAATTTCGGGTGATTCGAGAAGAGTTGGATGTTAGTGATTCAGTATTATCCAAACACATTAAGCAGCTGGAGGATGTAGGTTACATTAAACAGAAGAAAAATAAGGTAAATGGGAGAGCGCGGAGGTGGTTTCATTTAACTGCTAAAGGTAGAAGTGCATTTGAATTGCATGTAGAAGAATTGAAGCGTATTGTAAGTGACTTGTAGCTGTAATAAATGCTAACGTTCTGGCTATAAGCAGTAGCGTCCCGAAAGGCGCTATTGATTATAGGTTTTTTGTATGCCGTTTTGCTTATTCATTTAAGCCTTTGACACAAAGAACATTTCTATTTCTCCCTTGCCTTTTGCTTCAATCTTTCCTCGACTTTCAAAGGTGAAGTCAGCATCATCTTTTAGTAGCTCATAAGTTGCTTGGCTAATATTTACCTTATCAACTTCGCCTGAACTTTCCATTCTGCTGGCGGTGTTTACCGTATCACCCCAAATATCGTATTGAAATTTCTTAACTCCAACAATACCTGCTACAACAGGACCAGTATGAATACCTACCCTCATTTCAAAAGCTGGTTTACCAGATGCATCACTTTCTTTCTTTCGCATTGAGATGAAGTCTTGCATTTCTAAGGCAGCTAATACCGTATTTTTAATGGAATCATCACTCGGTATAGGTAGACCTCCAGCCGCCATATAAGCATCACCAATGGTTTTTATTTTCTCCACGCCATACTTTGCCATGATGCCATCAAAGGCCTCGAAGCACACGTTAATCTCCCCCACCAAATTAGCAGCACTCATCTTGGCGCTTTGCTCAGTGAAACCTTTGAAATCTGTAAAGAGAATACTGACTAAATCGAAGTCTCGGGCCTCGGCTTTACCGTAAATTTTCAATTCTTCAGCAATGTCGGCTGGCAGAATGTTTAGCAATAAATTATTGGATCGGTCTTTTTCCTTTTCAACAATGGCTTTTGATTTACGTACGTGCCTCCATCTGCCGTACCAGCCTCCAGAAAGTAATAAAAAGAACAAGCCAGCGGCAATAGCAATGTTTCTATTTTGTTCACCCTGCCGAACTTCCTCTTGGTGGCTTTCTAGCACCAAACGGTCTGTTTCTGCTTGTGCAATGCTGTCCGCAAACACCTGCTTGGCAAACTCCATTTGTTGAAGTTTTTTAATCGTTTCTTGGGTATTTAAACTGTCATCTACCTCTTGTATTTTCTCAATATAAACTAAGGCTTCATTACCTTTGCCCATGGCTTTATAGGTTTTGTATAAGCAATTATAACAAGCCTTGTTTAGACTAAGTGTTCCCATTCCCTCGCTCATGCTTAATGCTTCTTTACAAAATTCAGTTGCCTTTGCATATTCACCCAATACTAAATAGGCGTTGCCAACTTCAACTGTTGTGAGTGCGATGGCCTTGTTATTTCCAATTTCCTGATTTTTCTTCAAACTACGTTGGAAATAATCCAAGGCATTCTTGTTATCATCTCTTGCTTATATTCGTCCAATTGCTGCTAAGCTCTTAGCAATGCCTTCTTTTTCTCCTATTTTCTCGCATATATCCAAAGTTTGATTCATAGAAACCAATGCCTTTGTTGTCTCGCCTAGATCAAGATACATGGATCCTATGTTAAATTTAGCTATCATGACACCTTTTATATCTCCAATTTCTTCATTAATCGTGACACTCCGTTCATAGTATTGAAGTGCTTTCTCGTTTTCGTCTTGATTAGAGTAGATGTTGCCCAATTCATTAAAAACGTTAGCGATGCCAGCTTTGTAACCAATTTCTTCAAAAGTTTTCAAACAAACCTCATAAATTTCCAATGCTTTTAGGTTCTGGTCCAGTTCCCTGTACATCATCGCAATTTCGAGAGACGCTCCGCTGCCGCCTTCTTTATCTCCATTTTCTTCGATTACGATGACAGATCGTTGTAAATATTCAATCGCTTTAAGGTATTCTCCCTGGAATCTATGAACTGTACTAATGCTATGTAAGCATTTAGTTATATTCTTGATATTTCCTGTTTCTTCGAAACGTGCTAGAGCACGCTGCAAATAATCCAACGCTACGTCAAGGTCACCTACCTTTAGGTATGCAAGCCCCAGATTATTGTGAGCGCTTGCGATTTTGTCTATATTTTCGATTTCTTCGAAAACCTGTAGGCTTTGTTTGAAATAATCTATTCCCTGAGATGGATTACCTCTTAGAGAACTGGATATCCCCAAAAGGTTGTAGGCATTACCATTTGCTATGGGATAGTGATGTTGCGTTCCGAATTGCATTAATTTTTCGGCTAAGATTACCGCCGTATCGGGGTTGTTAAAAACGAAACCATTATGAATGTAGTCATAATATGAATTTGCTCGGGAAGAATCGGGTTGGGTTTTGTCTTGCCAAACCGAGTAGAGGGAATCTAAATTGGTTTGGGCACTTACATAAAAGCCTGAAAATGACAGGAGAGTAAATAGGAATGCTTTTTTCATGGATGTTTTTTTTTGGTAAAAACCTCACCCATGCCCCGTCACGGAAACAAGATTGGTCGATTCAATATTAGGCAATATGTGCTAAGTATTTTATGGCATACAACGGTTCGGGGCTTAAAGAAGTGGCGGCTTAGAAGCACAAACTGTCCACCTACCACAAAAGTTTATAGAAAGAACAAATGTTCGTTTTACCACATCACCAGCCATTTCTTTTAAGCCCTTGTTATTGGCTGGTTTAATTAAAACTTATAACATACTCCAGCATTAACCCCAAATGCAGATGTAGATTCTCCCTCAGACATAATATAATGATATTTTAAATTACCATTAAGCAATAGCTTGTCTGATAAGTTATAGTTAAAACCAACTACTGGAGCAAGACCAAAGTATCCATCAGCCAATGTCTCTCCTCCTCCTGAAAGCCCAAAACGATAAATACCAATATCAGCTCCAGCATAAGGGCTAAAATCATTATCACTGAAGCTATATTCGAATAAGGCTGTAATTGGCATTGTGAAGCTTCTTAGTTTACTTCCAAAAAAATCATAAGATTTAAAGTAGTAACCTAAATTACCTCCAACTCGAATCTTGTCGTTAATAGAATATTTGCCATTTAGATTAAATCCTAATTGAGCATCTGATCCTTCAGTAAATGTCTTAAACATACCTACATTGGCACCTACTGAAACCTGTGCTTTTGCCTCATTGGTAAATAATAAAGAAGCAAATAAAACTGCTCCAAAAATTGTCATTATTTTTTTCATTTTTATATGTATTTAATTTTCCTACTCATTTGGCTTTTCGGTGTCGCCCCGTTATTTTAAGTGGTTTCTGGACTCCATTTTTAAAATTCAATAATACAATTTTTCTGTCACATTGGGTGGTCGGCCCTTTGGCTTTCGCAGACCGTCTTGGTTTTTAAACTTGCCCATAACGCTTAAGCTAAACTACGTGCGGCTCGCTTTACGTTCTGTTCAAATTTAGAGAATTATTCATTTGTTTTCGATCGTTCATGCTTAGCAAATGTGCCGTATGGAGTTTAGGCAATGTTAGAGCGGGCGCATCGCTCTGCGACAATGGAG